>DATDEW010000315.1:0-2769 GCA_036522935.1 Kapaibacterium sp. (SeqCode) | reverse complement strand
AACTATTCCTATTTGCAAACCAGAGTGGTTTCACCACTGGCTATTAACCTTTGTCCTTTCAGGACAGAAGAAAACGGGCACTATCTGATTGATATTAAACAAGACGTTGGTATATTAAAAGTGATATTGTCGGTGCTATTTTACTTCGTATACTTCAATAGCTCGTAGCTTTTGGTCGTCTTTCCAGTACGCGAGAAACCCTGCTCCTTAATATATCCTGTTCCTGGTGAGAGAAAGACATGAATAAGACTTGACGTATCTAAACCATCAACGGGGCCGCTCATGTATAGTAGTTCATACTTGATGCAATCGAATATACCAGCAGGGACTGTTGTCTTTTCGCTTTGCGATAGAATACGCATAGTTCGACGACTGCGGTAGCTGCCCATAGTTGTGTCTTTAATAACGTATATCTCGCCGTCTGCCATAGGGTAACGAAATACGAACTCTGATATGTCGCTGCCGCTCTCAACGCGCCAGAGGTCCTTGTCAGTTGTATAGATGGTTTGATAGTCATCAAAAATAAATGCATTGTATGCCGGTATCCCGTGAAAGGTGGTATCCTTTTCAATACGGAATTCCACAGTATCAATACTCGTGACCGCACCTGAAGTATCGAAGTCAGATTCTCTCAGCTCCCATTTTGAGCCAACTGAGATCGGGAATACATCTTTTATGGTGTAGTTTCCCGGAGTTGTTGAATCCTCCGAACATGAAGAAAAGAACGAAACGCTGATAGCGAGTAAGAAAACAGCAGTGATAGTTCTCATTGGTGATTTAGCAAGTGAAGACGTAATTGAACGACATAGTAGGAAATAATAGTTCATCGGCTTCCCTTGAAAGAACCAGCAGAAAAATTGTGCAACTGGTATGCCACCAATTTCGTTTTACATTTGCATCTGACAAATATATTCCGTATATTTGTAGAACCTAACAGGCACATCCCGCAGATTTCAACGATTGGGCGCTTTGGTTTTTCCCCTTAAGAAGGATTAATTATTTACTTCCACGTAAAGCCCGAATATAGACGAGGACTGCCTTTATTTTCATAGTTATTTCACTTTTTTTACCGAACGTTAATTATCCAGAATGGCTACACTCTATAATGCCAATGAATTAAAAGCGAAGAAGATCGTCGAGCTTAATGATATTGCCAAAAAGCTCGGCATCGACGGCTTTCAGGAGCTTCGCAAGCAGGACCTCATCTTCCGGATCCTCGAAGCAGAAGCACTCACCAAGCGCGGACAGAACGGGCGCGATGAGGAGAATGTGAATCTCGCATCCGGTGTCCTTGAACTCCTCCCTGATGGTTTCGGCTTCCTTCGCTCTCCCGATTATAACTACCTCCCGTCCCCCGACGATATCTATGTATCTCCTTCGCAAGTAAAGAAATTCAATCTTCGCACAGGTGATACGGTCGAGGGTGCGGTTCGTCCGCCGAAAGATTCGGAGCGTTTTTTCGCTCTCACACGAGTTGACAGAGTTAATTATCTCCCATCGGAGACAACACGCGATAGGCCTCTCTTCGATAATCTTACACCGCTTTATGCGAACAAGCATCTTGTGCTCGAGACATCGCCCGGCGAATACTCGATGCGCATTATGGATATCGTCAGCCCTATCGGTAAAGGTCAGCGCGGACTTATCGTAGCGCAGCCGAAATCAGGTAAGACGGTTATCCTGCAGAAAATTGCGAACTCGATAGCGCGTAATCATCCTGAAGTAAAGCTCATCGTTCTTCTTATTGATGAACGTCCTGAAGAAGTTACCGATATGCAGCGCTCGGTACGAGCCGAGGTTATTGCCTCGACGTTCGACGAACCACCAGAACGTCACGTACAGGTAGCGGATATGGCTATCGAAAAAGCAAAGCGCCTGACAGAAGCAAAGCATGATGTTGTTATCCTGCTTGATTCTATCACACGTCTGGCTCGTGCGCATAACACGGTCATTCCTCATTCAGGAAAAATTCTTTCCGGCGGTGTTGATGCGAATGCACTTCATAAGCCGAAGCGTTTCTTTGGCGCAGCGCGTAACATCGAAGAAGGCGGCTCACTGACGATCATCGCAACAGCTCTCATCGATACCGGTTCACGTATGGACGAAGTTATCTTTGAAGAGTTCAAGGGTACAGGCAATATGGAAATTGTGCTTGAGCGCAAACTTTCTGACCGCCGTATCTTCCCTGCGATCAACGTACTCACATCAGGTACACGTAAAGAAGAACTCCTTCTTCCTGCTGATGATCTTAACCGCATTTATATCTTACGCAAACTGCTCGCAGAGATGAATCCCGTCGAGGCGATGGAATTCCTCTTAGATAAAATGCGCGGCACAAGAAGCAACAAAGAATTCTTGAAGTCGATGTAGACCGTGATTCATGAGATTAATAGGATTTATGGGATTAGAAATAAATAATCCCATAAATCTCTTAAATCCCATTAATCATGGTTATTTCTTTATCTCTCCGGTTTCCATACTCCAAAAGAGCAGGTCAAGTTCATCCATCGGTATGCCTATCTCTGCTGCATACTTCTTCCATTTCTTTTCTATCTCGTAGTACGCTTTTGTTGTAAGTGATTTCGGTATCTCGTCTATCACCTCAAGCCGAAGCAAGTGCTTGAAGATGTGTCTATCAAGAATGGCATTATCACGATAGCCAATATTACGCAAGAAGTGCGCGCCTTCTTTAAGCCCAAAGCCCGGGACAAGTTTTACGATAGTATCTCGAAGAGTTGATGAGTCGCTGCTATTTGTGAGTTCTTTTTC
>DATDEW010000314.1:0-2457 GCA_036522935.1 Kapaibacterium sp. (SeqCode) | reverse complement strand
TGCCATGGCAACTCCTCTGAATGTGCTTTGCCACCTGGTGATGCCCCCGTTTGTAGAACACTTGCACTTACAACTTCTGCAGGTGGCAGCAACCCGTCAAGTTCACCAAGCGGTTTACCGCCAAAGCCGGTGAACATGTAGATACCAAACGTACCAAAGACAATAGCAAAGACAGCTCGCATCGGCCCGATATGCGGGCTCGGCGTATCATGCGGGAGGTTAAATCTGCCCAGCAAGTAAAGAGTAGTGATGATAAAAATAGCTGCCCACGTTGCGATAACCAGATCGCGTGAGAAGATACCCCACTTTAATACAAGATCAATGTTAGAAATGAACTTCATTGCTGCAGCGATCTCCAAGAAGCCCATGACAACCTTTACACTGTTAAGCCATCCACCGGATTTTGGTAGTGACTTCATTGCGCGAGGGAAAAGAGCAAGCAAGAAGAAGGGCAGTGCAAATACTGTTGCAAAAACAGTCATACCTACCAAAGGCACGAACCAATCACCGCGTTGGAATGCGACCATGAGAGTACCAACGATAGGGACAGTACAGGTAAAGCTCGTAAGTGAGAAAACAAAACCCATTAAGATAACAGATACTCGTTTGTTTGAATGGGTATTCGCCTTCATGTTCAGTTTAGTGAGGACTGATGAAGGAATGCCGATCTCGAACATGCCGAAAAGATTAAGAGCAAAGGTAATAAAGATACCTGCAATAATGGCATTTGCTATTGGGTTCGATGCAAGTTTATTGATACCTGAGGTGCCAAATAGGAGTGACATCAAAAATCCAAGTCCGACGAACGTAACAATGATGCCCATTGCATAGAACGTTGCATCGACCACTGATTCTTTACGCGATGCCTGATTTCTCTTCGTAAAAAAGCTTACCGTAATTGGTATCATTGGGAACACACATGGCGTAAGAAGTGCGAGTAAACCAAATCCGATAGTGATAAGTATAAACTCCCAAAGGGACTGTCCGGCAACTTCTAATATATCGCTCTTGTCAGGGGCAGTAGTAGTGACAGATGGCGTCGCAGGAGGGGCGGTTACTGTCGCTGTTGAGACTGTATCGGTTGTAGTTGTATCAATTACCGCTGCGGTAGTATCAGATGTTCCTTCCGCGATAGTTACGAAGACATCCTGCTGCCCGAGAAATTTCATCGGGATCGTAAAGGTACGCGGAGGCATACAGATAGACTCTGAACAGGATGTATATTCAAGATAGAGTTCGAGAGGTACTTTTCCAACCTTCGCGTCCGGAGCGACTTTTAGGGTAAGGGTGACATCAATCGGACCATAGATCGCTTTTGTAACTCCGCCAAAATTCTCATCGAATTTTTCTTCAACTTTTCCTTTTTCTTTTATTGAAACAAGTTTATAGGTTTTTGAAAGTTCGGAAGGTATGGTAATTGTGAGCGGTGTAGGGCCAACGTCCGGTGACATTTTCGAGCTATAAAGATGCCAGCCGTTCTGCTTGACCTTTATGCGTGCCTCAAAGTTCTTGCCCTGTTCAATTTTCTGTTTACTATCGACTGAAAGGGTAAAGATAGTGGAGTCATTTCCTAACTTTGATGCCAAGCGTACTTTCCCCTGCCCATATGCAAGGTTCGTGAGTACGAATAGGAAGACGAGGATACGGGCGAGATATATTTTCATTATAGTTGAAAACGGCTACATAGAATTGCTCGTTCCGCCAGAATACTTACTGTACTTTATATGTAGTCACACCATTTTTTGATGAAATATTGATCTTCGCCTTACGGTTACCCTCTGCACGAAGCTCTGCAAGCTTTTCTTCCGCTTCTAAGCTGTTTGTCGTTGTCAGGTATGAACGTGAGCTAACCTGTTTTTTCTTCGGAGCAGCTTTGGGTTTATCAGAAGTTGGTGGTGCAGCAGATGCAATAGTATCGATTGGTGGTAATACGGGGTTTACTTCCGTGACCGGAGCCGGCGTAGCTATCTCTTGTCTGGCGACAACAGCCTCGGGTTTTTTCGGAGTCCTCATGATAAAAACAAGCAGGACAATAAGCGATAGGATACCAATGACACCAAGTATTGCTCCTAAGACTGCAATAGGAGACCATGATTGTTTTTCGTCGTGCATATATACGTCCGTTTGTTGTTTATCCATGAGAACACCCATTGTTAGCGGGTGCGGTTCGCTCTTGTCAATGGGTTTGCCTGCGATGAGTGCCTCGACCTCATTTTGGGGTATGCCGTAACGGCTAGAAACACGTTCTACGGGTGTTTCTTCCTCATCTCGCGGCACCTCTATTGACTCGATCGGCATACGTGTTTACAATTTCTTTATACAAAACTAAGAAATATTACGGCTCCCGTAGGAACAATCAGTTTTTGCCGTAAATTTACATATATTAGTAACGACGTACGATGGGAAAGAAATCAAAGAAAAAAGAGCAAGATACCGTTAGCCGGAAAGAGAGCCATG
>DATDEW010000313.1:0-4547 GCA_036522935.1 Kapaibacterium sp. (SeqCode) | reverse complement strand
ATTGGCCACAACAAGATGTGGAATATCTTCACCTATTGTCAATGAAAGCAGCATAATATCATGTTCCTCCGCTTGTACACAGATAGCAGAACATAGCAAGATGATGCAAGTAATGATAATTTTCATTTATTTTGCAATTAGTAATTGTGATTGTTTATGTGTTTGCCCCTTTGAATCTCTTAAGAGGATTTCACAGTAATAAGCACCAGAAGTAATTCCGTTTATATGGATGCTGTTCGTACCTTTGCCATAATAAATGTTGTCAAGCTCCATTCGATACAGCTTACCATTAATATCACGAAGTGAAAGACTAATATAGCCGTCTTCTGTTGTATGAAATTGTAGTGTAGTTTTGTCGTGGAACGGATTCGGGTAGTTCGCTTCGAGTCTAAGGACTTCCTTCGCCTGCTCCTTTTCGACAGAGTGCTTGACGATGATAAGTATAGAGCTATATGCCGTGTCGTTCTTTCTGTTGCCATCGAACTCCATTGTTGCTATCACGGCAACGCGGTAGCAACCGTCGGGCATGTTCCGTATATCCCAACCGTCCCATGTCGTAGGGAAGACCACTTCCTTTTCTTCGTCTTCTATGCGAAGCGAATCAAGGATGCTATCTGCCTGATAGACAAGCATATTGTCATCGCAACTACGTATCTCGACCGATACAGGCACGGGATACTTATCATCATATCCACCCGCCCAACGGAACGTGCCGATGGGGTTGAAGAGCGTGCCTTTGATAATATTTTCATTTTGTGTAGGGTACACAACTGCAACGGCTTCCGCATCGATCACCTGACCTGTCGAGAAATGCGATAGGACTGTGTCATCAGAGCGTGAGACATCGCCCGTCATTGAGCAGATGCCATAGAGCGTATAGATGCCGTCGGCAGGCAGTGTGAAGTTCCTGAATCCTTTCGTCCGTTCTTCGCTCGATATCCAATTTGACTCATACGCGCTGTCGCGGTAGATCACGTTGCTGTCTCTATCTTTTATAATAGCAAGAAGCTTAACGGTTGATTCATCATTAACACCCGTGTTTTTATACTTCACAGCAACAGCAATGAGTTTTCCACCATGCGACTGATCAAGCGGTGCGGTAGCGGCTACGGCTGTGATGTTATGAGATAGAAACGGAGCAATGGTAAATGCACTTTTTACAGTGTCATTCTTTCTGTTACCATCGAACGAAAGACGATGGAAAGCACGTACGTCATAACACCCTGCAGGGAGCGATGCCGTGTTGAAGATGCCGCTCTTAACAGGGAAGATAACGGTGAAAAGACCTGAGTCAACGTTCAATACGGGGATAACCGTATCCGCCTGGAATCGAAGCAGGTGGTCTCTGCACTCATGGATAAGCACACGAACAGGTACGTTCAGAAATTCACCTGTACCCCAACTGGTGCGGAACGTGACTTTCACGGCAAAGCCGACTCCTCCGGGTTTTACTTCGTTCTTGAATGGATCTATGATCTCCACTGCCTGCACATCCTGCGCAGTGCCGAGTGTTATGCTTGAACGGATCGTATCGTCAAGACGGTATTCATCATTAGTGAGTAACACAGCACCGGAAAAAATATAATTGCCGGAGTAATTGCTTTGCGAAGAGAAAGTGAATGTCTTGAACGAGATATCCTGTGTGCCACCTTTTAGAAGAAAGTCAATTGTCGCAGTGTCGCGATAAAGGATAACACCTTTCGGATTTGTTACCGAAGCCGTAACTTTCACATTCGATTCATCATTACTCCCGGTATTGCGGAAGCGTATCGTGATAGGAATATCCGTAGGGTTAGGAATGCTCGTCCCGTTCTTCGGCGTAACGACGGAATCGGCTTTCATGTCGTGAGGGAGAGTAGTGTTTACGATCTCGAAAGTGGCGCGTGCGGTATCATTCGTTCTATCACCGTCATCTGGGAGATTACAAATTAGTGCTATTGTATAACAACCGGCAGGTAATTTTCTGGTGTCAAAAGCACCTTGCTTGGATGGGAATTGAAATTGCACAGGACCATCATCCGGTATCAATTCCGGTATAATTGAGTCAGCTTGAAATACCAGAGAATTATCAGAGCACTTTAGAATTCGTACACGTGCTCGTATATCAAAGCGATCCGTAGCACCGACTGATTCAAATACGCCCTTTGCCTTAAACCCTGCCTTTGCTGATATTACGCTGTCAGGAACAGGGTAGAGAACACTACGAGCGATAATGTCTGTCTCATAAAATACTCTCATCAGAGAACATATTGTATCATCGGAGAGGAGTTCATCCGTCTCAGTCATGGCAATGCCACATGCTTGATGTGAGCCAAGGGTCGTTGGAGTATAGTCTCTAAAAGTTACTTCCAGTGTTTGTCCCGATTCAAACATCGCAACCACTTCGGTATCACGATAGACCACAACATTGTTTGGATTTCTGATAACAGCTGTGACGATGACGTTTGAGTCATTCGATGTTCCGTTGTTACGGAATTCAACGACTACTGATCTACCTGTATTAACAGTGTATCTTCCAGCTGTCAAGGGTGATCTCATTGCTACTGCCGTAATATTATGCTCCAATGCCCATGAAGAAGGCACAGAGAGGAATGAAAGTACTAAGGCTGCGAGGATTAATACGGTATTTTTCATATTACTATGACACAAGTGGGGAAGGCTCTGTGACAGGAGGAGGTATAAACAACAAAAGCCCTTAAAAAAGGGCTTTTGAGGTAGAAAAGGAGACTATGGTTAGTTGGCTGCTGTTTCCTGAATATAGGCAACGACATCAGCGACCTGCTGATCGGAAAGTTTATCTTTGGCAAAGAACGGCATTGCATTGTATCCGAATCGGATAGCTGATGCAATGATCTCCGCTTCACCTGCAATATCAGCAGTGAACTTCGGTCCGACAAGTTTCTCTTTGAAGCTATGGCAATTCGCACATGATTGTGCAAACACGTTTTCTCCGGTCTTTGCATCGCCGCGAGTACGCATGATAGTTTTCAGAATAGGTTTTGCGACCTTCTCATCAACTGACTCCTCAAACTTGAGCGGTGGTTTTGCTGCCCACTGTATCGTGAGGTTCTTCGTCATCGCGCCGGGAGACGCTTCGAGCGACTTCAGGTATTCATTGAGTGATGTGACTTCATCGGGCTTGAGGCCACCTGCCTTTGCCTGGAAGAGTGTAGCGCAGAGCGATGCGCCATATGCGTTCTTTTCAAGAGCAGCACCTTTGAACATACCGTTCCATGTAGAGGTACGTTTGGTAACGCCGGCGAGCGTATGTCCGGCTTTGATGCGTGAATCAGAGCCGCCGGTAGAGTGGCACGATGCACATGAAGATTTCACTTTACCAAGCGATGTACTTGTAAAGAGCTTTGCACCTGCGCTACCCGCATCACCTGCAGGTGCAGCCGGCGCAGTTTCGGTAGTGGCAGGTGGTGCTTCGGCTGTCGGGGCAGGAGCTCCGAGTGCGCTATCAACTTTTGATTCGATATTTTCAGCAGGTTTCTCTGCTTCCTTCTGTCCGCAGCCGGCAAGAGTTTGCATTGCAAAGAGAATTAATGCAGATGCAGCCAGTAGTAACGTTCTTTTCATAGATAATTAGTTGTGAGATACAAAATAGATAGACACGGGAGAACCGAAAAATATTACAGTTCCTCGAGTGATTTTCTTCCCGGGAAGCCACCCATAAGTGAATGCCATGACATTATTGTCGGCTCACCGAGCATATAGCAAAGATAGACCTCTTCGCTTCCATGGCGCAGGTGCGGAAAATCAATGAGCCCTTTGTTCAGGTCTTTGATCTCGATGCCGAGTTCGTTGATCTCCTTGACCTTCAGTACAAGCTCTTCCATTTCCGTCGGGAAGAACTTCTGTCCGTTCGGTCCGATACCGCCGAAATACTGGTGACGGAATACATCATACCCTTTATTGTCGAGAATTTCTTTGAGTCGTGAAATATCTTCGAGGATGGGGATCACATCCTTGACGACCAGTTGCGCTTCTTCAAGCGTAAAATGTTTTGCGTATTGGTGCACTGTTTATCCTCTTGTGAACATTGCTTTTACAACATGACCGGCGACACTTGGATTCTCTTTTAAGCGGCGCACGGAATATCCATACCAGTCCGCCCCGAAGGGTACATAGACTCGGAGACGGTGTCCCTCTTTGATAAGAGCTCGTCGCATAGTCTCACGAACACCCAGAAGCATTTGAAATTCGTACTTGGTTCTATCAAGTGAATGCTTCTTGATGATGCTTTTTGCGCTCTCTATAATAACTTCATCATGCGTTGCTATGCCGACATATGCACCGCGCGAAAAAAGGAGGTCAAGACACTTTGCAAAATTATCTCGTATTTCATCACGTCCCTTAAATGCTATCTCTTCGGACTCGATATAGATACCCTTGCAGAGACGGACGTTCGTGGGGCCACCATCAGTTAATCGTTTAATATCACCTTCGGTTCTGCGAAGATATGCTTGTATAACTACACCGACATTGGAATACTCTTTGCGGAGCTTATCGTAAAGGTCTATCGTGAGCGTTGTGTAGTGCGA
>DATDEW010000312.1:0-2808 GCA_036522935.1 Kapaibacterium sp. (SeqCode) | reverse complement strand
GCAGGATTCTTTACTCCGGCTGACTCAATGAAGGGTCCGAAGATCGAGTTCAATGAAGAAGTCCATGATTTTGGGAAGATCGGACAAAATACCAATGCCGAAACGACCTTTGTAATAAAGAATACAGGTACAGATACCCTTGAGATCATCAGTGCAAATCCTTCTTGTGGATGTACTGCTGCAGTGCTCGATAATAAGAGACTTGCACCTGGCCAAGAAACACGATTGAAGATAACCTTTGATGCTCATAACAAAGCTGAAGGTCCGATGGTAAAGACCATCACGGTTACATCAAATGCAGTTAACGGCGCTCAAAAGACGCTCCGCATTCAGGGTACGATCTTCAAGTCGAACATAGCACATGCCGGTGAAGCAATGTCGATCCAGAAAGTGTTTGAAGGAAGCTGCGCATCTTGCCACGTTGATAAAGGTAAAGGCGAACTTGGTGCAAAGCTCTATGAAGCAGATTGTGCTCTCTGTCATGGCTCTGCTGCAGAACACAAGCCGGGTGCTGATATTGCATCTGATGCAATGATGAGCCACGATGAAAAATCGTGGACAACGATCATCCGCGATGGTATCCCGAACTCGAACATGCCGGGATTCCATACCAAACACAAAGGACCACTTAACGACGAGGAGATCGCATCACTCGTCGATTATCTCAAAGCGTTCAAAAAGAACTTGCAGCGCGAGAAGAGTATGAAGTCACTCGAAGGTCCTGCGAAAGCGAACTAAGCTTCCTTAGCATAGAGATTTTTCTCAAGAAACCCCGGCCTCTGGCCGGGGTTTCTTATTTTTGAAGCTGTGAGTTCAGTACTTACCATCGTACTGCTTTCGGTTATCTGCGTCCATTCGTTTGCGCAGGAGCTCAAACCACCATCAGTTGGTTCGGCTGCGCTTGCGTATTCCGATATTGTCTCTCGTAGCGGTAATGTATTTGCTATCAATCCTTCCTCGATACACACTGATTCCATAACGGATGCTCTTGCATCGGTATCATTTTCACCGTTCAAAGGCGGCCTTGGTAATGCTGTCGAATATGGGGCAGGGCTTTCATATACTCACTCAGGTATTTCAACATCGGTTGGTGTCTCGTTCGTCAAGTTGGGATATGATGAGTTGTTCAGTGATCAAAGGGCATCGCTCAGTTTATCACATCATTTCTCTCCTGAAAAACTTCGCCGCGCTTCGCTCGGAGCAAGAGCACGATTTGAGACAATTGGCTTCACTTCGGAATATGAAAAGATCCATCGTTTCCTTATTGACTTCGGCGGCGAGATGCTCTTCACCGATGAGCTCGCCGTCGGTTTTATGACGCTCAATCTTCTCGGAGCATCAACAAATACTGTGATAGAAGAAGAGAAAGTACCGCGTACATACTCGCTTGGCATAGAGTATTCACCACGCACGACAGGACTCGCACTCTATACGACACTCGAAAAACAAACCGAACGTGATCTCTTAGCGCGATTTGGGGTCGGATACAGTCCATTCTCTTTTATAACACTACGCACAGGTATAACATCGGCTTTTGAAAGCTATCATTTCGGTTTTGGTGTGCACACAAATGGGATAATAGTTGAGGGTGCATTTGTCATGTATTCACAAACCGGTGAGTCATTATCGGTTGGTCTGTCATACGCATGGTGAGGGGACTGGTCATACTCGTGCTTTTCCTATGCGCTGTCCGGGCAGCAGCACAAACCGATACGCTTTCGAAACTTGATGATGCGACAGGATATATCTATCAGGATGCATTCACCCATACAGAAGACGATGACAGATTCCTAAATTCGGCAGAGGTCTATACGGAGTTTATCGAGATGATGATGAACTACCCGCTTATGCTCGTCGACCCGACTCGGCTATCACTTGGCAGCATTCCAACTCTCACAGACATTGATATAAACAGATTCCTCTCTCAGTATAGAAGTAATAGTAAAAGCGTTGAAAGCATAGTAGGACGTAGTGCATTGACACGCTACCTTGTTACCCGCAGATCATATCGAGCGCCGCTTGTTGATATTCGTTCGCGTGTTACAGTTGATCCGGACGCACACAACGATGAGGAATATGTTGAGAATACATATCAAGGTTCGCCTCTAAAGCTTTATAACCGACTGCTTATTAATACAGATGATGTTCGCTTCGCAATGCTCCAGGCAAAAAGCGCAGGTGAACCTCTGTTCTTCGATCAGGTCTCGCTGCATCTAGAGCTTGCGAAGCCGTATGTTTTATCTGAAGACGTCCAGATCAGGAATCTTGTTCTCGGTGATTATTCACTTTCGTTCGGCGAGGGACTTGCAATACAGTCAGGTGTATTGCAAATGAAATCGCGTGATGCTATACTGCCGACATCAAGACGAATGGGCGGCTTGCGTTCATATTTGTCTTCATCTGCATATCGTTATTTTCGCGGCGTTACAACTACGGTGGATATAAGCTCACTATCTATCACACCATTTTATTCGGAGCGTCCCGTTGATGCAACACTTACCGATTCAGGTACGGTAAGTTCTGTCAGCTATACAGGATATCATCGGACTGCCTCAGAGTTATCCCGAAGAAATAGTATCAATCAGGTAAGCTTCGGCGCACATGCAGGGTTTGATCTCTTGCGAGGCGATGCTTCATATTTAAATATCTCTGCAATAGGGTATAAGAGTTCGTACAGCAAGCCCCTTGTCTCGAGCGATACACTTTCGACAAAGTTCATCGGTCAAGACCTGTCACTGTATTCTCTCGCTTCTATCTACGCAACAACTTCATTTTCTATTCGAGGTGAGTTCACCCGAAGCAACTCCG
>DATDEW010000311.1:0-3724 GCA_036522935.1 Kapaibacterium sp. (SeqCode) | reverse complement strand
TCCGGGAGCAAGTCCAGTGCCTTCAATGATGACTTCCGTATAGTTACCATCGTTGAGGCCTGTCTTTATACGAATCGGTTCAAATGGAAAGTCTTTACTGTCTTTCGGAATATTCTTTTTCTTGAAGATAACTCCAAAGTTTTCACCACCGCCTCGTTTGCCGCCACCCATTCCGTTTCTATTCATACCGTCCGGCCTACCTGTACGTTTTGAAGTATCTGTTACAGGTGGTTTGAAACGTAATGCAGCGCTAGGGACACGCAGTACATTGTTTCGTGCTTCACTAATGATAGTTGTTGTAGCAGTCATACCCGGCAGAAGTTTTAAGCTATCATTCGGTGCAGCAACGACAACTGTATATGTTACTACATTCTGAAGTGTGGTGGGGCTTATGCGAACCATTGAGACATGACCCTTGAAGGTTTCGCCAGGGAAAGCGTCAACCGTAAACGTAGCTTCTTGGCCGCTTTTGACCTGTCCAACATCTGCTTCGTCAACGTTTACTTGAACTTCCATCTTTTGTAAGTCTTCTGCAATAGTAAATAGGACAGGGGCATTCAAACTTGCAGCAACGGTTTGTCCGACATCAACATTGCGTGATACAACAGTGCCACTAATAGGAGAGCGGATAGTAGTATAACCGAGATTCACTTTCGATCTATCAAGTGCGGCTCGGGCTTGAGAAAGCGAAGCGGTTAAGGAGTTCACTTTCGTTGTTGCAACCTCATATTCAGCTTTTGAGATAAGGTCCTTTTTTACAAGCTCATTTGCACGATTGGCTTCGGTCTTTGCATTTTCAAGTTCGGATTTGGCACGTTCATAATTTGCTTCGGCTTCTTTGACAGCTGCTTGATAAAACGTAGGGTCCAGTTGTGCGACTACCATTCCTGCCTTCACATGGCTGTTAAAATCGCAATACAACGCTCGTATCGTACCCGATACCTGACTACCGACCTGTACAGTCTTCGTCGCCTGAAGCGTGCCGGTTGAAGATATTGATCTAACAACATCCCCCATATCAACTGCGCCATACTTTATGATAGGCTTAGGTTGTACTTCTTCCTGCATAAAAAAGTACCAATAACCACCGGCTGCTACGGCAAGGAGAAGAATTATGGAGATCCACCGGCGAAGAGATCTCTTTCGCTTCTTGGACTTAATGTTCTGTTCGAGAGTTTTTTGTTCCATTAGGGTATGTAACGTAAGTCATCGGTAGTAGGTTTTGCAGACTTGTCTGAAACTGCAATATTGCTAAACCATTACGGGGGAAGAGGATGTTAGCAGACGTTGTGTTTTCATCTTACTTATTTCTTTGTATGAAGTTTCGCTATTCACTCCTTACGTTAGCACTGGTCGCTACAATTGTATCAGGTCTATCTGCGCAAACTAGCTGGCAATGGTTGAATCCAAAACCACAGGGGAATAATCTCCGCGGACTTATTATCAAAAGTGACAGTCTTGGAATAGCTGTAGGCGACGGAGGTACTGTTATGCGTCGAGTTGGAGGTGGTTTCACACCGCCAGTTTATCCCACAATACATGGACTACGTTCTGTCTCTCGATATGTTGATACGATGTATATCGTTGGTGACTCCGGATATATCTTTAAGTCGGTCAATAACGGCGAGACATGGGCAAATATATCATATTCCGCTAGTAAAGTATTTTTGAACGCAACAGCTGCTCGCAATAAAGACAACGCCTGGGCAGCAGGTGATTCGGGCATCATACTCTACACAACTAATGGTGGTACTTCTTGGGCAAAACAGTCTAACAGTTCAAGAGCACGGATCCGAGATCTTACGTGGGCGAAGCAGACTGCATATGCATGTGGTGATTCGGGCACATTGATGCGAGGAAGTTTTTATGGTATATCCGGGTGGGGTAAATATACTGTGCCTGTTCGTTTCCCGCTTCGCGGTATTTCGATGGATACAAATAATGTATATGCTGTAGGTGATTCAGGGTACATTTTGCGACATAGTTTTATTGATCAGAACATTATAGCAGATACGGTTCTTAACTCCTCAATAAACTATCATGATGTCGCATCGTGGGAGAACTATGTAGTTGTCGTTGGTTCGAATGGTACGATCCGTCGTTCAAATGACACAGGGTACACGTGGTCATCGCCGGCGTCACATGCAACCGAAAATATCAATCATGTTGAATTTGCCCCCAACTTCGAAACATCAGGCGTTGTCTGGGCTGTTGGTGATGATGGCCTCTTTCTCCGCTCAGCAAATTATGGCGCAACATGGACTCGACTTGATAGTGGCACTCGAGGAGTAGTGAATGCTGTGGACCGCTCACCTAATGGGAAGATGTATGGTACAAGCAATGCAGGTATTGTTTATACCTCTACCAATGATGGTATCTCATGGCGTCGAGACTCAATTAACGTTGCAGGTGCGCGACTGCTTGATATTGATTTTGATGATAACGGGTTCGGCCTTCTTTCCAGCTATGATAATAAAGTTCTTCGCACTCTTGATTCTGGGAAGACATGGACAGTTCATACGGTTGGTACAAGTGGTGTCCTTGTCATTGGGGTTTCCGTTGACGGTAACAATGCGCTTGCTTGTGGTTCGGGTGGAAAGATGTATCTGACAACAAACAAGGGCAATACTTGGACACTGAAGACATCAAATACGACCGATATTCTCTATGATGTTGATCTTGAAGGTGCGCGAGGGATCGGTTGTGGTGAACAAGGAAGTATCGTTTACTCAAACGATGGCGGAGCAACTTGGACAAAAGCGACATCAGGAACATCGGCTCGGTTGCAACGTGCCGGGCTGGCAGGTGCAAGTGCTATTGGTGTTGTTGTTGCTCAAGGTGGAAGTGTCCTTCGGTCAACAAATGGTGGTTCATCGTGGTCATCGGTAACAAGCGGGACGACAAAGCACTTGAACGATATTCGTTTTCGAGATGATAAACATGGACTTATAGTCGGTGATGCCGGTACAATACTTAAGACAAATAACGGTGGTTCTTCATGGAAGAAAGATACAAGCAATACCGTTAATGATCTAAAAGGGTCGATCATTATTGATGCTGATAATGCATTTGTTATCGGTAGTAAAACGACCGTTCTCTATACATCGAACTCAATGCTTCCGGTCGAGCTTATAAGTTTTAGCGGAAGACGCACTGAGAGTGATGTCGTGCTTTCGTGGAGTGTAGCCACAGAAAACAATTCATCGCACTATGAAGTCTTCCGTAGTAGTGATAGCCAGTGGGAGAGTGTCGGAAGGGTTGTTGCACAGGGGAATTCCGCACATTTTGATTACGCTTATATAGATGCAAACGCTCCCGCGTCACATCTTCAATACCGACTCAAACAATACGATCTTGACGGCTCTGAGTATGACCTCGGAGTTGTAACACTTGGCGCATCGACAGCACCTATTGATCTGTCGCTTTCAGTATTCCCAAACCCGATGGTGCTTGGCGGCTCTGTCAGTTTCACATTGCCGGAAACCTCGGAAGCCTCTGTCTCCCTCGTTGATATATCGGGAAGAAAAGCATCTCTTGTCGCAACCGGAGAGTATGTTGCTGGAAATTACACTATTCCATTTGATGCGATCGGTATATCGGCCGGACATTACCTGCTTGTTCTTGAAACCAAGTACGGTAAAATAACAAAGAACGTTATTATCACAAAGTAATGGATAGACGCTACGGTATCATAGCAAATGTTTTCAAAACAGAAGCCCGTGAT
>DATDEW010000310.1:0-3371 GCA_036522935.1 Kapaibacterium sp. (SeqCode) | reverse complement strand
GAGGACATCTACACCTCTGCGTAAGGCAGAAGTCTGACGTCCCTGATTGACTCCACCATAAACGACCGTGCCATAGATCTCTAAATGTCTTCCGTACGCTTCAAAGCTATCGCCAATTTGTACTGCAAGTTCGCGAGTCGGCGTCAGGACGAGGCAGCGGATCTTAATATGCTTATCCGCTTTGTTCGTGCCGTTCTCAAGGAGCTGGAGAATGGGTATTGCAAATGCGGCAGTCTTTCCTGTGCCTGTCTGCGCGCTTGCGAGCAAGTCATTTTTACCGAGAACGATCGGGATCGACTGTTCCTGAATTGGGGTCGGAGTAGTGTAACCCTCTTCTTCTAAGGACTTTAGAATAGGGTCTATAAGATGCAATGATTTAAACGTAATCGGCTTTTTTGCGTGCGAATCGGTCATAAACGGGAAAATAATAGTAGAATATAGAGGTAGATGCAATAATATGTCCCGCTATAACAAATATAGCTAAGAAAGGTAACAGAGAGTTATTGTGTGCTATTTCTCCTTGCGAAACTGGACTGCCCGGTATTCTGCAAAAAGCGGCTTACATTTATTGCGTTGGTACTTGCCTGTTGAGGTCACAGGCACGTTATCGCCGAAGATAACAACCTTCGGTACCTTCGCGAACGGGAGATGTTCTTTGCAATGGGCTATAATTGCTTCTTCAGTAAGTGAAGTATCCTCCTTCTGAATATATGCTCCTACTTCTTCGCCATAAAAATCATTTTCAAATCCGACTGATATTCCTATCTTCACACCCGGGCATCTATTGATGACTTCATCTATTTCAAGAGGTGAAAGATTTACACCGCCTCTTATAATAAGCTCTTTTAATCTGCCTGTGATAAAGAAATACTTATTCCCTTTTTCATCAAGTTCATAAAATCCTTCATCACCGGAGCGAAACCAGCCGTAACTGAACGTACTTGCATTGGCTGCTTCGTTGTTGTCATAGTACTTCATGACATTAAAGCCGCGAATTGCGATCTCACCGCGCTCGCTCGGCGCAAGTTCTTTTCCATGTTCATCAGCGATCATCATCTCGTTCTGCGGTAATGCGACACCGATCGACGGGAAGCCATAATCGCGCATCCACTTCTTATGCTCTTCGTCTGAAATGTCCTTCGGTAAGTAGCACGAATAGCATGTTGTCTCTGAGAGACCATACCCATGCACGATACGTATGCCGAACCTATCCTCGAACTGCTCGCCAAGCTCGACCGTCAGAGGACCCGCGCCGCAGATGATGTGGCGGAAGTGTGCCGGCTTCGTAAACTGACGTTCTTTATAGTACTCTATCAAAAATGCTAAGAGCGTAGGCACAACGCTCAAAATATGGACCTTCTCTTTCTCAATTCTATCGAAGATATAGTCCGATTGAAATTTCTGATTGAGCACAATGCTTGCACCGGCATACATTGGCGTTACGAGAGTAACTATTGTGCCGTTGACATGATGGATGGGTAAGACGCACATCATACGCGTCGCATTGGTAATACCATGCCACTGTGATATCCCCTTTGCATCAGCCATGAGGTTGTACTGCGTGAGAACTACCCCCTTCGGATTGCCTGTCGTGCCGCTTGTATAGACGATGAGTGCTTCATCATGCTTTGTCACTGCATTGTCGGCGTTAAAGATCGAACCTGCTTTTGAAAGTTCTTCATCGAACCAGTAATATTTATCCTTGAGGTTCTCCGCTTGCTCTTGGCCGCAAATCATCGTTGCTTCAATAGATGAAATGCTGTCGATGATAGGCATTACTCTCTCAAGATAATCCTTTCGTAAAAAGACCATCTTTGCTTGACTGTTCTCTAAAATGTAGGTTACGCGACTATCATCTTCGGAGAGCGATACCGGCACGACACACACACCCATGAGCCATGCGGCGAAGTAATGAATAACGGTATCTGCATGATTATGGGAGATCGTAGCGATGCGATCGCCACGCTTGAGGCCGTAAGAGCGCATCATATTCGCACACATACCGCAGAGCATAAAGAAATCCTTGTAGTTATCCTCGCGGCGATTTCCTTCGCTGTCGTAGTAGATAAGGAATGGTTTTGTATCAAAGTCACGCGCGCGGCGGAACATCAGTTCGCCGATATTCTCATAGCCGACATGACCCGCCGGGTCGTTTTGGTTCGTGATAGTCCGCGCATGGGCTATCAGTTCAAGTAGTTCGTTATTCATATTCAGACTGCAAATTTACGGGAGAAATGAAGAACCCATGATGGACATGGGTTCTTTTAGACGTACTTGGCAATATCTCGCCAACCGATGACGGTCGCCTGGCTTCGTACTTGCTTATCGCTGCCACCATAGACGAGCAGTGACTTCTCGGGATCTTGCTTGGAAAGCTTATTCCAATATTCCAATCCTTTGAAGAAATCGCTTGCAATGGTCTTGCTTGATTTCATTTCGATAGGCGTTAGTGCTATCCCATCGTCAATGATGCAATCAACTTCATTACCTGTCTTATCACGCCAGAAGAACAGCTCTGCCCTCTTTCCTTGATTATACCGCGTCTTCATTATTTCCGTAATAATGAAATTCTCAAAGAGCGCACCGCGAAGGTAATGGGTTTCAAGCTGCTTTGCTGATTGTATTCCGAGCAACGAACACGCCATCCCTGTATCATAGAAATATAACTTCGGCATTTTGATCATGCGTTTAGCATAGTTCTTATGATGTGATTCCATGAGGAACACCGTGAATGATGTTTCGAGCACACCAAGCCATGAACGGATGGTATGGTAATTAACACCAACTTCACTGCCCATTTCCGTAAGATTCACAAGCTGGCCGACTCTTCCGGCACACAGACGCAAGAATCTGCGAAATGCGCCAAGATCAGAGATGTTCTTGATAAGCCGTACATCGCGTTCGACATAGCTTTCCGTGTAACTCGGATACCATTCATGCGGATCAAGTTTCCCGTTGTAGAGCCGCGGGTAGCAGCCGCGAAAGATAACGTCTTCGGGTCTAGATATCTTTACTTTCGTCCGCTCGATTTCTGCAAGTGAGAACGGAAGCAACCGCATGAGGGCAACCCTGCCGGCAAGCGATTGCGAGATGTTCTCTAAGAGCAGAAAATTCATCGAGCCTGTCAAGATAAACCTCCCCGGCTTATCATCCCTATCAACGATCGTTTGTATATAGCTGAAGAGATCGGGCATTCTCTGGACCTCATCCAAGATAACGCCACCCGGAAATTCTTCGAGAAATTTTCTTGGGTCTGCTTCTGCGTACGCGCGAGTATCCCTGTCCTCTAACGTACGGTATTCGTACGAAGGAAATGCCTGCTTGGCGGCAGTCGTTTTCCCCGATTGCCGCGGACCGTTAAGCGCAAGGAC
>DATDEW010000309.1:0-3577 GCA_036522935.1 Kapaibacterium sp. (SeqCode) | reverse complement strand
ATATAAATACGTTGACCGGTACTACCGGAAGACTTGAACAGACTGCTGCAAACTCTCTTTTTAACGGCTTTTCGTATCGATTGACACTTGAACAACTGTTCTGGGGCAATTCAACATTTGGGTTAGCATTCCAGTTGAATTATCTGAAATTCTACTACCCGCAGTGGCCGCTCTTCCCAACCTTTAGCAAAAACTTCTGGATTCCTGAAACACAATTTTGGTTTACGTTATGAAAAAAATATTACTACTACTTTGCACCGGTTGCTTGCTCTTGAATCTATCATGCAGCAACGAGAATGACATGGTGTTTCCGAAGTGGTCCGACGGAGGATTTCTTATCAATAAACAACCTATACCTGAAGAACTCAAAGATAAGTTCGAGGGTGTATACGTTGTTGAAAGTGGGAAAGACCGTTTTGGTGATACGGTCGTTGTGAAATGGAACAGGGAACATCTCGGAATTTTTGCAGGTGTTCACGTTGCATATCTTGATATGGAAGTTGGTGTGGCGGACTCTGCTATCTATATTCAGGGGTATTGGCGTTATCAGAACGCAGTATCGACTGGGTTAGCACAACTTATCATCTCTAAAGATCAGGGCGGAAGATTTATCTATGGTGATCAAACTGTAACCGATACTACGATTCGTATGATAGGGAAGGTCGGTGAGCTTGAAGAGGATCCGACAGAGGATCTTGTGATCAGATTCGTCCGACCGATCAAACCCGAAGTTCTTGCCCGTACGTTCTACTTTATCAACCACCATGGCTCGGGCAGTGCCCCGGATTATTTACCTGCATCTGAAAATACCGTTGAGGTGGCAAAGATCATTGAGCGATATGGGGCAAATGCTATCGAAATAGATATACGACCATCAAAAGACGGTATCCCGATACTTTATCATGATACCGGACTAAATTGGAGATTAACGCAAAAAGGACCCCTTGTAGGAGCGGTAGAGAATTACACGTTCGCGCAGATCCAGGCATCTGTTCGATTACTTCATGGTGAGAAGATCCCTTCATTGGAGCAATTCCTTGATTCGGTCATTATGCTTACAACATTGAAAATGGTATATGTTGATATGAAGCCGACGATCGGCCCTTTCATGCAAAATGCTGCCGATGTTGTCACGAAAGCATTGGAAAAAGCAAAAGCACGGGGTAATGATATAAAAATTTACTTGGCTATAACGACTGACGAACTGTATACTATATTTAAGTCGCTTCCTAACTATAAGAACATCTCTTCTTTGTGCGAGTTAAGTCTTGATCAACTTGAAGAGTCCGGTGCGCAAGTATGGTCGCCCCGTTGGACAAATGGATTTTCGTATGCAGATGTCGACAAAGTTCACGCTGCAGGGAAATTAGCCGTTACCTGGACAGTAAATCTGCCCGGAACAATGCAGGAAATAGTCAACGGTAAAAAGTTAGATGGTGTATTGACAGATTTTACATCGCTTGCCTGTTACTATTATTATAAACAATAATATGAGAAAAATACTTATTGCGCTCTGTTTTATTCTCGTATCAGGAGTCACTCTTCACGCGCAAGATAGCAGTGTATCAGAACCTAACACCCTCACGGCATTCCTTATGGGAGGTTACGTACGTAATGTCTCAAGCTTTCCAACACCCATTGAAGGTATTAATCAAAATGGATTAGATGTCGGCTTGCGCCTTCTCTGTCGGCCGATGCATTTGCTTTCGGGTGGCATAGAGATAGGCCAGAGTCATCTTTATTCGGTAGATCAGACGGTTTCCTATGAACAGGATACATCAGAACTTCACACAACGATGTCGGTTATGCCGATAATATTGGTGTTCTCAATGTCTCCGGTTCAAAACCTCAATGTGAACCTTGGTACTGGAATGTCATTCATTTCGGCTGAAGCCACTTCATTTGGAAATACAGCAACTTCAAGTACCTTTTCTCCGGCATTTATGTTTTCGGTAAACTACATTCATCCGCTTTCTGATCAGTTTGGTATTGGCGGAGAATGTAAGTATTTCTTTGTCGGAAAATATACTGATAGCAATTTGTCATTTCTCGTAACCCTTGCATATAAGTTCTTAGAGTGGTAAGGGAGCAGTTTTTCGCCATTTAGACGGTTCGATAGGTACCGCTTTTAACGGGCTTTTTTCTTAGAGGGTATCTGTTTAACGACCTCAGAGTTTTTACACACTATATTACCATAACATTATGAACATTCGTATTCTATTAGCACTTGTGGTCGCTACGGTTCTCTATGGATGCGGCGGCGGCACTCAGATAGAGCAGAGCTGGCGCGAGCCTTCGTACACGGTTGACAGTACGAAATTCAATCGTTTCGTTGTCTGTGCACTTTTGAAGGACGAGTCCACACGCCGCGTTGCTGAAGACCAGATGGTCACTCGCTCGGGCGGCAAAGCAATTGCCTCATATAACTATTTCAACACCCAAGAGTTGAAAGGCAATGAAGATCTATTTACCAAGCGTATGATGGCTGATGGCGCAGACGGAATGGTCATGCTCACACTTGCTGCAAAGAAGCAAGAGCAGACATACGTACCGGGCAGCTACCCAACCTATTACAATAGCTGGTACGGCTATTATGGGTATTCAGCACCAATGTATTATGATCCGGGCTATGTGCGTACAGATGAGATCTATATGGTTGAAGTAAACGTCTATGATCTCAGACTCAACAAACTTGTATGGTCTGGTATGACCTCAACGATCAACCCATCGAACGTCCGAGAGATGACAGATGAGATCGTCGATGTGGTCAGATACAAAATGAAAGAAGAGAAATTTATCACACGATAACGGAAGAAAGATATCACCATGAAAAAAGTACTATTAGCATTTGTTTTTTGTGCACTTGCCTTTGTTTCTGTTCGCTCACAAACGACCGAGCTTGAGATCATCAAAAGCAAGTACAAAGTAGAAAAGAAAGAACTCGTTGCCGGCTTCATGAAATTCTCTGAAGAAGAAGCAACCCGTTTTTGGCCTCTCTACGAAGAGTATGAGGCAGAGCGCACGAAGCTTGGCAACAAGCGCGTTGAACTTCTCAAGAAGTATGCAAGTCAATACCAGACGATCACTGATGATCAGGTTGATGAGCTTATCTCAGAAATATTTGACCTTCACGAAGATATTATTTCTTTACGTGAGAAATATTATGGCAAAGTAAAAGAGAAGCTCAATGCGCGTCGCGCGGCAGGCTTTGTTCAGATTGAAGAATTCCTTGAGAACATTATTCGTCTGACGATCCAGGCGAACATCCCGTTCTTTGGCGACCTCGAGAAGAAATAAGTGTATCACATTTAGGTGTTACAAAAGCCGCTCAATTGAGCGGCTTTTTTTATTCGTTAACTTCAGGTAGCTCAAGAGCAGGGATCGATCCAATAGCACTTCCTGCTATGCCGCGAATGGATTGGTACATATGGTTCGTATTCAAAACTACTTTTTGTATTTGCTTCTCACGCTTTTTCCAGCTGCCTTCCATTGCTCTTTTCTCTTGTTCGAGATCTTGCTGCATCTGAACAAAACCTTCAATGATAGCTGTCACTTGCTCCTTAAACTCGTTGCCTGT
>DATDEW010000308.1:0-2871 GCA_036522935.1 Kapaibacterium sp. (SeqCode) | reverse complement strand
TGACCGCCGCCAATGGGGTCTTCGCCGCACTCATAGATAGCAAGCTTCAGCCGGTTCGGATGGCTCGGGCGCAGGAAATAATTCGTAATAAGTCCACCTGCGGTAAATATGATACCGAGGATAAGATATGCAAATACGTGCGAAAATTCGTTCAGCATTCGTTTTTGGCTAAAGTGATCGAGCGAAAAACCGACACAAAAACACTCTCTGGCACCAGAAAATGCCACAGAATACACAAACTTCTGACTACAAATATATGGATTAAATCAGGCGCGAAAAGCTAAAAGTGAGAGATAGTAGCTACTGAAGGTGGAAACTATAGATCTATGATTATCGATAGCCCCATAATGAAGGAGCCGACAGTTGTACAAGCCCCTACTATCAATAAAGTCTTACCGAACGACCACTCCTTTAGCCGCTTGATTGAACCGCCAATAGCGACCGGCAACATGATAGTATAAAAAATAGGTACTCGAGAATAGTACACGGTTCGCGTCGCCTCATCGAGTTGGAATACCCACGGAAGAATAATACGAAGGACCATAAGAATACAGGTAATGACAACCACAACGAGAGTCAGGGACTTTAATTGCAAGTGAGTAACGGTTTTCTCTGCAACTGCTGAATTCGTAATATGTCTCCTTTCGTAGGTATAAATAAATAACTTGGAGAGGAAAATAATTGCAGGAAACGCAGGGTATATCTTCTGCCCTGAAAGGGCAATGGTGAATAGCCCCTGGAAACGAACATGATCAAGACATCAAAGCCCCGAAGGGGCGACGGTAGTTTCGGCGCATTTTCACCGGCAAACTGATGACGAGTGGATTTACCATCGCCCTTTCAGGGCTTTTGCAAAATGCTACTCATCTTCCAGTGGCTAAAGCCACTGGCTATTGACCACCGTCCCTATCGGGACTTGGGGGAGGCAAATTCAATGTGCCCATACGGAGCCAAAATCAGGTATTTATGCATAAAATATATAGATTTTATGGATTTCTATTTTTTATTTCGTATATTTGTATGCCGAAGTTCGTCGATCGTGGTCCGTGGGTCGTGATTCGTCGAAAATGCATGAACAGCTACTCCCCATTCCCTAACCCCTATTCTCCAGATTCAAATGTGTAAATTCTGGGCACCCCACGAAACCCGAGCCCCGATACCCGCCACCCGACCCTCTGCGGTGCACAATTACAGTGATGAATTTTAATGAGTTACAGCTGATTTTTTAGAAAACCACCCTGCGGTTTCGGTAGAGGTTCATCATGATTCCTGCCATGAGCATATTGGTAATAAGCGAGGAGCCGCCGTAGCTCATAAAGGGTAAGGGGATACCGACGACGGGGATGAGACCTATCGTCATCCCGACATTGACCGTTACGTGTAAGAACCAGATGCCTGTGATGCCGATAGCCACGACAGAGGAAAAATTACTTCGGACCGATGATGCTATCGCCAAACTTCGGTATATGAGAAAGACGTAGAGCAGCAAGATGACCATTGCCCCGATAAAGCCGAACTCCTCGGCAGGAACAGAGATGATAAAATCCGTCCATTGCTTCGGTACATATCGAAGCTGGGTTTGTGTGCCTTGCAGGTATCCCTTGCCCGTCAAGCCGCCTGAGCCGATAGCCATCTTTGTCTGGATGACGTTATACCCCGCACCGAGCGGATCAAGCTCAGGATTCAGGAGCACTTCGATGCGGTTCTTCTGATACTCATGCATTCTGTTGTATATCATCTCCGAAGAGAACCCTGCACCTGCCACGAGTGCAAAGACAAGAACCGTCGTAACGAGGTTCTTACGAAACAGGAGAAACAGAACAGCACACCAGAAAAGCGACGAGATGAGCATCGGTGTCATCCCGAAAAGCGATAAGACGGCGACAGATGCCGGAGCAAGAAAGGCAGTTAACAAGAACAGGTCAGCGCCTGACCACAACAGAATGATAAAAAGCAGAACAACATATATCATCGCACTGCCCGGATCCGGCTCAAGCATGATAAGACCGATAGGGATGATGATAAGTAGCGCGACTACAACAAGATCGAAGACTCTGCCGAGATTCCTATCACCGTTGAGATACTTTCCGACAGCCATGAGCGTTGCAAGTTTCGCAACTTCCGATGGCTGGAATTGCATGAAGCCGCCTATCTCTATCCAACTTCGCTGACCATAGACAAGCTTACCGGCTATTGCTACATAGACGAGTAGCCCCAAACAGATGATATAAAAAGGATATGCAGCAAGCGAGAACCAGCGTACCGGCACCAGAGCAACAGCGACCATGATAAAAAGTCCGCCGGCAGCGAAGAGCATCTGCAAGGTAAAGCGGTCATTCATCTGGGCGGCATAGGTCGCCGAGTAGATCGCGAAGAATCCGGTCACAATAAGAGCGATAACGGAAATGAGCGTCGCGACATCAAAATCTTTGACATCGAGTACTTCCCCGCCCTCTCGTACTTTTTTTAACAAAGGAAAAAATGTATTACGACTTGCGTAACGCTTTTGGCTTGCCGAAAATCTCCGATGCGATGAAATATTTTTTTAAGGCATCAGGTGTGGTTGCGATGATCTGTTTGGCTACTGTTTTCTTCCTGTCATAAACAGAGAAGTCAACTGACTTGAGTGCTACCTTGCCTTTAGGCATATTGCTCATATCAGCGAGTGTCGTCGTCATCCCTTTCCCTAAATGGAAATGCGACGCAGCAGAATGCTCACGAACGGCAACGGCATCATCTGCTCTCGAGGACTTATCGTAGGTCGTTACGATGTCATAGTCAATATCATCTTGCTCAAGGATGGGGTTTTCAAGACTTCTTGCTTCAACCATCCGCTCTTGGAAGATACCAAGTATCTCGGCTTCGGTCGCC
>DATDEW010000307.1:0-2654 GCA_036522935.1 Kapaibacterium sp. (SeqCode) | reverse complement strand
GATAAGGATATTATAGTTCTTCTTAAAGAAAAGAACGACTGCATCTGTCAACTCATCACCTGCGGTACGAAGTGACTCTTGATTAACGATACCAGATAATGCGATAACTGCAATTTCTGTTGTACCCCCGCCAATATCAATGATGATATTACCGACAGGCGCCTCTACGTCAACCCCAATACCAATAGCAGCAGCCATTGGCTCTGCAATAAGATAAACTTCTTTTGCTCCAGCATGTTCGGCAGAGTCACGAACAGCACGTTTTTCTACTTCCGTGATACCTGAAGGTACACTGATAACAATGCGACGCGACGGAAGCCATGACGGGTGAACCTTGCGGATAAGATGACGAAGCATACCTTCGGCGATCTCGAAATCGGCGATAACGCCGTCCTTCATCGGACGAATAGTTTGGATATCGCGATGGGTACGACCTAGCATCGCCTGTGCCTCACGACCTACAGCTATAAGCTTCTTGGTCGTTGTGTCATAAGCAACGATAGAGGGCTCGTTCAAGACGATTCCCTTCCCCTTCATGTAGATCAGCGTATTAGCTGTGCCGAGATCTATTGCAATGTCGGCGCTGAAAAGATTAAGCATTATACCCCGTAAGGTGAAATTATGAGCGTGAACTAAACGACAAATATACGATATTAGTGCTTGAAATGACGCATTCCCGTCATATAGAGCGCGATTTTCTTTTCTTCGGCAGCCGTTATCACCTCTTCATCGCGCACAGAGCCGCCCGGTTGAATAACTGCCACCGCCCCCGCATCAGCCGCTTCAAGCAATCCATCAGCAAATGGGAAGAATGCATCACTTGCGACAAGTGAGCCGGTGAGGGAATGTCCAAAGCGCAATGCACCCGCTACCGCAAGCCGGGACGAGGCAACTCGTGATGTCTGTCCGCAACCAATACCAACGGTGCGAGCAAATCCGTCATCATTACGGACATAGACCATCGCATTGCTCTTTACATGCTTACATACCTTCCATGCAAAAAGTAGTCCTTCATACTGTTCCTTCGTTGCAGGCATTGATGTTACATGCGTAGGTTCTGGATGAGTCATCAACTGAGTGTCTGTATCCTGCACCAGAATACCACCTGCTATCGAACGAACTTCATTGGTATCAATGCTTTTCTTAAGGAGTGTTCTATCATACCGAATAAGACGGCGATCTTTTTTCTTCTTTAGGACCGTAAGTGCGCCTTCTGAGTAAGACGGTGCAAGTATAACCTCGCTAAAGAACTCATTAACACGAAGAGCAAGTGCTTCGGTGAATTCCTGATTCGTAACAATGATACCACCGAAAGGGCTTTCTGTATCCGTAGCAAAAGCAAGTTCGAATGCATGAACCACATCTTTTCCTTCGGCAATACCACAAGGATTTGTATGCTTAATTATGCCCGTCACGGCTTTAGGTGAATCAAGAAACTCTGAAATGATATGTAGCGAAGCTGAAGCATCGAGATAATTATTATACGAAAGCTCCTTGCCCCAAAGTTGCTCGTAAAGAACAGGAATATCTTTCCCGTAGACCGATGCAGTTTGGTGTGGATTCTCGCCATAGCGAAGAGATGCAACTTCTGGCTCGTCTATGAGCAATCGCTGTTCACTTCGAGGGGATATCTTTTCGAAGTAACGTGCTATGATCATATCATAATGTGCAACATGTGCGAATGCTTCTGAAGCAAGGCGCAAACGAATCTCATGACTGGTCGCTCCCTTATGAGACTCTAACTCTTCAATAAAACCTGCATATTGGGTCGGGGATGTCAACAGAGCAACAGATTCATAGTTCTTTCCTGCACTGCGAAGCATTGCCGGTCCGCCAATATCAATATTCTCGATGATCTCTTCATGGGATACATTCTCTTTTGTGATCGTTGCTTCAAACGGATAAAGATTCAGAACCAGCAGATCAATGGCGACGATATTATTGTCATTGGCTTGCTTGCGATGTTCTTCAACGTCGCGCTTGAAAAGAAATGCACCGTGAACTGACGGATGAAGCGTCTTGACTCTGCCATCCATGATCTCCGGGAAACCGGTAAGCTCGGAAATGTTCTTTACTTTATATCCGGCATTACGAATAAATTCCTCCGTACCGCCTGTTGAGATGATCTCAACATTAAATTTGGCAAGTGTTGCCAAGAGGGATTCTAATCCTGATTTATCGGAAACGCTGATAAGAGCGCGGGTAATTGGAAATGTTTCTGTCGTTTGCAACTCGGTAGCCAAAGAAAATATGAAATTCTTACTGCCGCAAACAACGTTTCCAAGCGTGCAATGTTCCCTTCTACAATGAATACACGAAAGATTTTATCCACATTCTTTGTGCTTGCTATCCTGCTTGTTCTAGGCGGGAAAGCAACCAGTCAAGTTGTTGTGATCGATATCAAAGAAGAGGTTGATCTTGGCATGGTTTCGTATGTCGAGAGAGCAGTCGCCGAAGCAGAGTCAAAAAATGCAACGATCGTACTCCATGTCAATACCTTCGGAGGCAGAGTCGACGCTGCAGTTCAGATACGTGATGCCATACTCAATGCGAAGGTGCCGATGACCATTGCGTTCATTGATAAGCGCGCCATCTCGGCAGGAGCACTTATCTCACTCTCGGCAAAGAAGATCATCATGTCACCTGCATCATCG
>DATDEW010000306.1:0-2406 GCA_036522935.1 Kapaibacterium sp. (SeqCode) | reverse complement strand
TACTAATATTAACTCCGCATCCATACCAGCGAAGGTAAATGCTTTTTCAATGAGTTCTCTATCTTTGGGAGATCCTTCGATAGCCACGCCAATACGTGCATACTTCATTTTCGTATCGGTCTTAATGATCCCCTCAACTTTAGGGTAACTCGGTGCGACTCCTTGAAGGTTCTTCATAAAGACGTTTTTGGAAAAAAATGGCTTCAGAAGAATATAGAACAACAAAACAATTAGTCCGACTAAGAACGGAAGAGCAATATAACCAATAGTTTGCATCGTTCCGGTGCCTGATAATGCCTCAAGTTCTTTATCAAAAAGCAGCTTGATATTAAGCGAAAGAACAACAGCGGCTGTAAGCCATGCACCTATCTTCACCCATAGTTTATTCGCAAACTCCCCCATGATCTCTTTATCGCTGGTAAAGTGAATAAGGGGTATGATCGCAAACGATAGCTGCATACTCAAAATCACTTGACTAAGGATTAGTAAGTCGATCGTTGATGATGCACCGAACGTCCAAATTACAACAGACGCAGGAATAATAGCCAGTGAACGAGTTATCATTCTTCTGACAGCAGGTCTTAAACGAATTCGTACAAACCCTTCCATAACGATCTGCCCGGCAAGAGTACCGGTAATAGTTGACGACTGTCCACTTGCAAGTAACGCCACTGCAAATAAGATACCCGCCATAGTGGTCCCCAGAAGCGGCGATAGTAGCTCATGCGCTTGTTCTATCTCTGTAACCTGTACCCCACGTGTAAAAAACACAGCACTTGCTAATATCAAGATGGCAGCATTGATGAAAAATGCTCCGTTGAGCGCAATGAATGAATCAATAAAGTTGAACTTACATGCGAGTTTCTTTCCCAAAGTAGTCTGTTCAAATTGTCGTGTCTGTACGAGGGCTGAATGCAAATACAGGTTATGTGGCATTACCGTAGCACCAATAATGCCAATCGCAACATAGAGAGCATCCATCGGAAGACTTGGGATGAGTCCCAAAGCCATATCAGGTAGCGACGGTTTCGCAAGGAACATCTCAACCAAAAAACACCCACCGACAAGGACAACCAACGAAATAATGAACATCTCAAGCTTCTTCATACCGAAGCGTTGTAGTGTCAACAGAACAAAGACATCAAGGGCAGTTATAAGCACACCCCAACCAAGAGGAATGCCGAAAAGGAGATAAATACCCAAAGCAGTGCCGAGCACCTCAGCAAGATCGCAGGCGATAATAGCGATCTCACAAAGCACCCAGAGCGCTAGAGCAACTGGCTTAGGGTAGAAATCGCGGCATGCCTGCGCAAGATCTCGACCTGCGACGATACCGAGCCGCGCAGAGAGTGTTTGAAGCAGGAGCGCCATCATGTTTGACATGACCAACACCCATATCAGAGCATAACCAAATGATGCACCGGCCTGAAGATCAGTTGCCCAGTTACCCGGATCCATGTACCCTACGCTAACAAGGTAAGCAGGGCCGCCGAATGCGAAAAGGCGTTTCCAGAACTTTACATTTGATGCAGCAGTAGGAACAGCAACTGACCCGTGAACTTCGGAGAGAGAAACATTCGGTGCAGATTTAGTCGTGAATACTCCCATTTAGTAACTTCTGTAATAGCTCCTTTACTAACTCTATATTAGCACGGATGGATTCAATTTCTTTCGGAGTGATCGATTTACTCGATGGCTTTTGGTAAAAAATAGCCAGAGAGTTAAGCTCTAAAAGTGTATCTGTCAAAATGGTCTGCGCTGCCGAGGCTGACCCCTTAGAAATACCTAACTTAAACACCTCATCTTCAATAAGCGTAGTATATGCCATTTATATCTATATTAAAATTGGACAGTTAAGACTAATTGATGTTTTATTAGTTAAAGCAAATGCTGTAAGGTTTTCGTCTTTGGACTGCTCGTTTGCGGAATCGTTTGTCATAAGATCGCAGGTTTGATACATATGAAATAGCCGGAGAGGCAGAGCCGATACTTAACCTAATACTCGGCTCTATCGAAGCAAGTACAAGCATTAAAAATATCTTTCTAAGAAGCGGCATATTTAAATTGTTTAATTGCTGCATTCAAAACCATCTCACTTGTAATATCCATCATACACTCATGTGTATATATCGGGCAGGTATCTCCCCCGTGCGAATTACATGGCCTGCACCACAAACCTTCCTGCTCGACAATAGTGCCAAGTTCAAGCGGTGGTACAAAGCCAAAATCTTGAATGGTTGGTCCCATTATCTCTACCGACCTTACTCCACACGCTGTGGCAATATGGATAGGGGCACTGTCGTTACCAATAACTAACTTTGAATGTGATATAATCGCTCCGGAGGAGACAATATCAAGTATCCCCGCAAAATTGTATGCATTTTTCCCTATATTATGCGCAATATG
>DATDEW010000305.1:0-5715 GCA_036522935.1 Kapaibacterium sp. (SeqCode) | reverse complement strand
TTTATCCAGAACTTATCTTTGTTCTTACCTTCGATCGAATAGGAAGTGATCGCGAGCGGCAGTTCACCTCTATTTCGTAACTCGATAAAGCTCGAGTAGGTCTGGTTAGGTTGGTACTTATTGCAGATCGATGCATCGGTCGCTAATAAGAGTCCGGTTTCGCCCTTTATATTTACGGGAAACGAACGCTCGAAACAATCAGCGAACACGAGAAGCGAGTCACTGGCAAAAAATGAAATGTTCTCTGCGTATGCGCAGATAGTAACGAAGAGCGTATCACCAATGCCGAATGTCGCGGGTAGTGCCGGCGAAACCGATTGCAGTGTCGGATTCGAAAGCCCACTCTTGAGCCGTACACTTTCGATACGTACAGGCACACTTGATGAATCGGCCTTCGGGAAAAGTGGGAGGGTTATACACACTTGTTTACCGACAGGGATCTTATTCCCCGTACCTTTCAATAAGGACAGAGGGGTTCTTCCTGCGGTATAGGTAAATATATACGTCGTGTCATTTCCCGAAAGGTCCTCGAGATAGACGGCGGCAAATGCATCAAGCTGCGGATTGATAACCTCAAGCTTAAAGTTATCTTTCTGTGACCCAAAAGTAAAATCATTGGTACGAACAACACGATAATTTCTCGACGCAGGCAGCATCGTAATATCATGGTCTTTCGTTATCACGCGCACACTTGCAAGCATTCCCGACTCCACTGTGAACGGACTCGATACCACATCATCGGTGACAAGAATATCGTAGTTGCCGCAGTAGGATGAATTTGCCGTTATGTATGGTACTTTCTGGTCCGTCGAACGTTTGGTGTAGCGCAATGAACCTGTATGTCCAAATCCTGCCCAGCCATTGGTGCCCGTCATCATGGCAGTGACCGGTGCGCGATTATAGAAGCTCTTGGTATGCGTTTCCGTATAGCCGCTTGAGGTGCGGTAGAAATAGTTTGGGTATTGACTTGGTACAGGCAAAAGAGCCGGAGCCTTTGGTTCTTTAAATAGACTTGTTAGGTCTACGATCTTACCTTCATAGATAGTTTCTTCGGCGACATCAGGACTAGAATTGAATATAGAATCAAAGATTGGCGGATAGTTCATGATGAACATGCTATCCTTGTTGTCCCTGTCATTGGGTGATGTAACAAGCGTCATCACAGGCGGAAAATCCTTCAGACCATTACTATTATCTTTCGAGCGACGAAGTTCGTAGGCAAGAAAGCGTGAGTTCGACGAACTGACAATATACATTCCCAGGTCCTCGACGAATATTTCTACTTCAACTCGCTGCCCCGGGACCATGTCGAACGGTGTACTCTCTCTTTCTGAAGTAAACCAGAATTTGCCGGAATCTGCGGCAACGATGACCACGGTACTCTTGCGTACCCCGTCGTAGTTGCTGCAATAATATCTTTTTGACCAGCTCTCTACCGGAGGAAGCATCTCGAAGAACGTTGAGCCAAACGGTGCATCAAGCTTTGAATATTGATGACCTGATACAACGGCAACAGGTCGTGTACTGGTAATATGAGAACCTGTGAGGTCTATATTATTATTCGTACCTTCCTTTGTCGATGAACGCACTAAGTACGTCTGTCCCTTTTGCAACTGGACCTGCCAAGAAGTTTCCGGCGCATGGGTCTCAACACCACTCGAGTCTTGGGTATATGCCTTCGTCTTTATTGTAACAATATTGTTATCGAACGGCGAAATAATCATGAACTGACCGGAAAATTTTTCACCGTTAGTCTCCCGGAAGGTTGGATAGTTGAGTGTACGATACTCTTTGCCGTAGGTCGTCACCGGCAGCACAAGCATTCCCTCACCCGAACCACGTTTATAATTATATGCCGAAAGCGATATAGGTGCATTGCTTGATACTCGGACTGACCGATATACAGGAGTTTCGTAATTGCGCGTTTCACTTACGATCGGGTTCAACTCGATCGTCATCGATCCGATCGTGTCATTAAAATTTGTAGGGGTCAGATGATAGACATCGGAGCGTATTGAAGTAGAATCACCAAGGTAGGACTCGACTACTATCGTTGCCGGGGTAAGAGAAGATGCAACGAGCGTTATACGATCAGAGGGTCCCTTCTTGTTGGGCATAAAGCCGAACCAAAATTCCGTCCCTATCGTCGAAGACGATTGGGCATAGAGAGTACCTGTTACCGCATACGCTGCAACAAGCATCATGAGAAGATATTTTGCTTTTTTAACCAACCCGACAACACCTCGGGATAAGAAGAATGAAAGTACTACGAAAACACCTGTGTAACCTCCGTAATAACGGAGAGCAAATATACTATTATCTTACGGTAAATACAAGTAAAAATACAATATTTTTACAGGTTTTTATCCACATTATATAACCAATATTCCCATAGGAATAATTGCACCCCAAAAAACAGCAAAATATCGGCAATTTATTGTTCTATTATGAGTGGGAGCGTAGTTTGAAAGCCACTTCCTCGTATAAGAACAAAATATCGTCCGCTCGCAAGAGAGCGAGTATCAATAAGCCCACTTTCCGAGGTTATCGTTTTCTCCTGCATGAAATGTAAGACTCCTATCTCATCATATATCTCGATGATCACATCTGCGAGCATTTTCGATGCGGTTAGTGTAATATTACCAGATGCCGGATTTGGATATATAGTGAGCTCGGGTACATCACCGTAGCGAAGGAAATTAGAAATAGTGACGACTCCGCAGCCCTCCGGACCGGAAATAAGACATGATGCACGGGTATCGATAGTGTATGCACACGGAGCAAGTGGAGAGATCACCGAGAGTGAGTCAAGCGCAACGAGCGTCGTCATTTCCGTATCAACATACACAGTAAAGCGAGAGTATGCACTGATCGCATCTAGCTTTATGTATGATGCGGGAATCCGAATACGGGAGTGGAAGTTCGCGGTGGTGTTCGGTACATCTAATCGTAGGCTGCCATCAGTAGAGTATGTACCGTGATATTCAAGGTTGCGGTTAAAGTCGATCGTGAGTTCAACTGTTTCAGAGCGGTGTAATCCGTTAATGATGATCGGCACACTTATATCAGCTCCAAGTGTAGGTGTTGTCAGGTTATCAAGAGACCCGAGCGTGAGCGGACGAGTTGGCTCGCCATACCCAACAAGTGGTATCGTAATTTTCGTGGAATCATCAAGTGTTATTTCATACAATGCATTGCGTATACCTGAGAGGTTCGGTGCAAAACGAATTACAGCCAGATCGTTATCGGTAAGAGAATCAGGTATCGGAGTTAAGATAGAATAATCTATTGCTCCGTCACCAATGATACGTTGCGAAGCGACGCGGAGGATAGCACATCCGCTCTTTGCAAATCGTATACCCTGCACTGTTTCTTCACAGAGATACAGCGTGTCATTTATAAAGAGAGAGTCCGGAGAGGTAGTAATAAGATACGGCGGATTGATGCCTGTACCAACCAGCGGCACCCGGATCAGTGTGCTGTCGCTAAGCATCAGCATGTACTCCGCATTTCGCATACCATTTATCTTCGGAGTAAAAAGGACAATGATCGTGTCACTACCTGTAAGCGTAGACGGGGCTTGACGAAGAAGGACATAGTCACCTGATGCTATACCTGCAGATGTTTGCCACGAAACGTTAGGCATAACGCAACTGGCGCTACTGATCACGAACCTCGCTTCACGCGAGGAGCAAAGATCGACCGAATCACCGGTGAAGAGAGTATCTTCCGAAATGGTCAACGAATAACCTGTGTCGATCCCGTCAGCATCAAGCCCGACTACAATAGACGTGTTGTTGTCTATGACCAGCGTATATGATGCATTGTGTTTGCCTGCAACCCTTGGAGTAAAAGTTATCGTGATCGTATCATTTCCCGTCAGGATAAGCGGTGCTTGTTTATCCAGTGTGTAATCGCTTGCATCACTTCCCCACAAGCTTTGACTTGCTATACTGCGTGGAAGGCAGCTTGAAGAGCGAATAACAAATGACTTCGTCTGTTTCGAGCAAAGCTGAACAGGAGAATTCCTGAAAAGCGAATCCGTCGTTGCCGTGGCTGTTGTTAGGTCGTCAATAGCTCTACCAACGAGCGGAATGGTTATCTTCCTTCCGTCGGAGAGATAGATAGTATAAAATGCGTCGCGGTCTCCGCTGACCTTTGGCAGAAAACTTATCGTGACGGTATCGCTGCCGGATAGTGTACCTGGCGGTGAGACTGAAAGAGTATAATCATACTGTGCAGCACCTGTGATGGCCGCATTTGTTATGCTTGGCTGTACACATGCTTCTGACGAGATAACAAACGTTTGCCTTAGGCTGCTACATACACTTATAGTATCACGAAGGAAGAGCGTGTCCGGTGATACCGTTAGTGTGCCTTTGGGAATAAAGCCTTCGCCTAGAAGCGGTATCGTAAATGTTGTACCGTTATCAAGACGAAAAAGGATGCGTGCCGCTCTCTGCCCTGCTGCCTTAGGAGTAAATTTGACTATGATAGAATCACCTGTCTGATATGTGACCTTATACTCGTCTTTATACGTGCCGTCAAGGACGATCGAAGTAATATTACTTCCGCCGCAACTCATGAGCGCATAGGAAAGTGTATCGACAGAATCGCTGCAGATAGAAACTTGGGTTCGGGGAAAAAGAACTGTCGGTTCAGCGAGTATCTTATTTCGATCCGGATTACTTGCGTATGTGCCGCCGCCATTGGTCGTTTTCCAGACACTACCGTCTCGATCTGCAGCATAGATCGTATTATCAGAGTGTGCATGGATAAGTCTGGTATCGGGGATACCCATCGGACCACCGATGGAACCCCATGTTGCTCCATTATCAATAGACCTTATCAGTCCTTCTGTCATTGTCTGCATAAAGAGGACAGAACCGGGCGAGACGGAGATGGCGCCACTGAAGTAATTCATGTTATTGGTTAATTGCGACTCTCTCCATGATGAACCTCTGTCAAACGAATAGTAGAACTTTGCTACATTGTCGGATGGGATGAACGTCTCTTCATTGACTATGTAGCGTATGTTCGTATCGCAGGGATCAAATGCAAACGAGAAGCAATCATAATCAACACCCGATAACATAAAGCTCCATGAGTTTCCGTAGTCATAGGTCGTTGCGAGAAATGTGCCATGTGTGCCCGGAGCAAGAAGCAACACTGTTATCATTCCGTCTTTGCGTGTACGGACGTCCATGACCTGTTTGAAAGCGGGAAAGGGGGTCACCTTCCATGTTTTTCCGCCATCGCGCGTGATATGACACTCAACGATCCTATCAACGACAATTGCAATTTCATTTGAGTCCGCGACGAACCGTGCGCCCCAGCTATTATTTTCTTGGAAGCGTATCGTATCCCATGTAATGCCTGCATCACGAGTAAGGAACACGCGCTCGGTAGAAGTGAGTATACCGTTATTCTTATCCCAGAAGCATACATCTTCAAATGTTACCGGGACGCTCGGGTCCCACGGCGAGCGGACTGACCATGATGCGCCCTCATCAGAAGACATCCACACTGTATCAAGATTGACGAGCCAGAGATTACCGTCTTTATAGGTAAGTGTTTGCGGACGTGATGAGGTTTCGATATACGGCGACGAGATCTTCTGCCATTGCGCGAGACATGGCGCGGCAGTACAGAGCAAGAGAAGGATGAATTTCGACCTCACCGTGTGGTATTAGGTGTGAACTCCATACTATAAAG
>DATDEW010000304.1:0-2737 GCA_036522935.1 Kapaibacterium sp. (SeqCode) | reverse complement strand
ATAGAGTATACGGACTTGGAATATCTGTTTTCCATATAAGGGCAGTTGAGTCTGTTCCTTCGCCTTTCGGATCGTAACAGAGACGTACTCTTACATAGTCTCCCGGTTCAATGACATGTGGAAGTGTATAAAATCTATTCGCAGAGGATGTTACACCAATAGGATCAATGCTAAAATTGGTAGTATCTTGCAAAAGGAAATCCGATGTTAGTGTAAATGAAAGCTTACCTGTATTTCTAATCTGAAGTGTATCAACGCAGAATGAACTTCCCACGATGAGATACCCGAAGTCAAGATCGCTTGTTGAGATGATACCGCATCCCCCTTCAGCCATGAGCGGGATTCTGATATTCGAACAGTCTGTCGCTATCAATACCGTATCATAGTGTTTTGCAGTATCAACTGCAGTGAAGCGAACTACATACTTCAATGTATCACCCGGCTTAATTAGGGCAGGTAGAGTCGGCATAACCGAAAGGATCTTGATCGCAGTATCTTTGCCAATCAGTGACACATTAGTCACCAGATAATCTCTCTTCGAAGAAGGAAGATTGATAAATGTGCAGACACTATCAAGTCCGCTGCCGACTTTTCTCAACCCTAAGTTACCGCCGGTAGCAGGATTTGGAGTGATCGCCAGGGGAGACTTACTAAGCGAAAGCTCTATGACGCGAGTCTCGCCGCCTTTGGCTGCTATCATGAGCGGCGCATAGCCATCCTTCCCCGGATTTTGTATATTGATCGTCACACATTCTGACTTGTTGTCGCCGGAGAAAATTATCTCGCGCATACCGCTTGGGTCATCTTTCGGATCAAATACAACATTTGAATACTGGTACGGCGCATGACCACTCGGCGGAATAATAAAATCACCGTTCGGGTCGTCAAGAAGTGTAATGCTTGATACACCGCCACCAGCGGTGTTGTCAGTTACACATACTTTCCATGAATTACAAAGCGTATCGACAGTGATAGAGATATTCCCGCTATCAGGTGAAGTATATTGATACCCGAGAGCAGTAGCATACGAAAAGAAATAATCATCACCATCAAAGTCACCGAGATCACCGTCAGCATCAATTGCCCTATTACCGTAATGATAGACAACAAAAGGAAAATTAGCACGTGCATAATAGCTTCCAGGGACAACCTTATAAGTCTTGCCTATGAGTTCTGGATGATTTGGGATGTTCTGCCAGACCTTCACAACAGAAAGTCCTGCTTGACCTATCATCACATCCTTTTGCCCGCCTTTAGAAATATAGATCGAGTCAAATTTTGCTTTTGGAGCAATTATGTTCACATAATACGCCTGTAATCGTTCATCTACATTCGAAGGTACTAACCACAGGTAAGAATTCTTCCATCGCGAGACCGGAATAATCTCTGACATTGCTGGACGCGCAAATGGTTGTTTCGCGCTCTGATTCGTTTGGTCTATCTGATAGACCAAAAATGGTTTAGTATTGCTTGTAAATGATATTGGTGACTCTATTTCAGGCGCCTGGGCAGTTTTATATCTGCTAAGTGGAAATATAGTTGTCCCGGATGTGCCTGCAACAGACATTGATATATTGACAGTACTTGTATCATAAACGATAGCACGATAATGTTCACCTGTATGGTCTGCATTATACGGCTCTGAATCTACCAACGGAATTGACACATAATCTTTATTATCCCAATGATTAACAGGTATCATCTGCTCAACCATGTAGTCGCGCCCTTCGAGCGAGCGGTTACCTACGCTGCCAAGTCCTGCATTCTCATGACCGGAAATTACAGCAACAGGTTTATCTGACTCAATAATAGAGCCGGTAAAGTCAAATTGATTATCAATACACCCTGACTTGACCATATAGCACTGACCTCGGTTGAGCGAAATGGAATAAGGCTGTGCTATGCCTGTTGATCCTGGGCCTTTATTAACACCTACGTGTTTCCCTCCTTGCGTTGTTGTAGTAGGTGTAATCGTTACCGTTGTTCCGTTTTTTGTACCAATGATCTCAAAGAATCCACATGCAACATCAACGACTGAAGGTCCGCCGCCGCCTATAAGCGCAAGTGTGCCTTCTGGGTTATCGTTATAAGAGGCAGCTACATACTTTCTGCCGAGCAGTGTTGTAGGTATAGAAGTATACATTCCGCAACCATCTGCACCGCTTGAAAAGAATTGAACCGATATAGGGCTTTCAGCTGTAACGTGTACAGAGCGATATTCCTTTATCAGGTCGCCGGGGTCGGTCATACGTATTCTCGTGAGATCAAGCTGTATCTGGATCGACTTCCTTTTCTGTACCTTGTATTTAACAACTGTATCTTCAGTCCCCTCATCTGTGAAATACGAAATAGATACTGTGTTATCCTGATACGAACCAACAATAAGATATACCCTAAAGAAGTTAGCCGAGTTTGCCTGTACAACCCGGTTAAAACTCGGGTTGACAAACCCTACATAGAAGTCCTTACCGTCGGTGGAGATACCCTGTGCATAGACGTGCGAAGCAAAAAGTATGAAAAAGGCAGACATGACTGCAAAAATAACTCTGTGTTTCATGTTGTGTATCATATTGATACTATAGAAACGATTAAGACTTTCAAAGTTACAAGATAATCGTTGTTTTTTTGCGTTTTTAACTTTTGACTCTCTTCTTCATCGTTCTCTTCTCCGCATGTTTAACTTTCTCTAAGACCAAGCCGAAGAAACGGAAGGGACCTGTCGTATATTTATCGTAAT
>DATDEW010000303.1:0-2535 GCA_036522935.1 Kapaibacterium sp. (SeqCode) | reverse complement strand
AATGGTAAGGGTATTGGGTATTAAGAAATGCCCTGCATCAAGTAAATAGAGGAAGTAGCGGAATAGCACACCATATAGTATAATTGCTCCAACTTTGTACAGTATAATTGTGATGGAGTATTGTCGGTGGTGAGTGTAAATGTGAGATGCAAAAATCGCAAAGAAAATGGTTGAAAGCAGAAGTATCGCAAGTATATCTCGTATCGCAGACAACGCACTCCATTCTGTGATGACAACTTCTTCTACCTTTGGCTCTCGCGCAAAAAAATGAATTGTTGATAGCTCGCCACCTTCATCGAGCGACACCGAAGCATATGCTATTGCTGAGTCATTTTGCTCAAATGACAATCGCTTTGAACCAAGTTGTATAAGTATATTTTCCTTTTTTTCAAGGTCAGAGAACAGATCTGCGTGTGCGTCACTGTGAAGAGAGTTAGTTGTTATGTCTTTGTCACTTAAGAATAGCTTGACTATGACATATCCTACATGCTTTTCATTTGTATTAAATAATTTGTGAAACGCAGTCAGATATTGCTTTGAAGGGGTTTCTTCAAAGAATATGCCTTTTACTCGCTTACTTATATCAAATTTCGGAGAAAATTCGTCATCTATATCATTGCGGAGTGCTGCGCCTGAATTCCAACTAATAATTCGCGCTGCTGAATCGTAGACTGCGAAAGCAAAATCATCGCTGGAATGGACGCTCTTAAAATTGCTGATATCGGAATGAAAAATAGAATCTCTTAAAAATACTTCACTAAGAATACGTTTTCTATCCTTTGACTCAACCGCCTCGGTAAGTTGCTTGTCGCGAGCGAGGTTGTCACGTGTGGATACAGCAAGCTTTTCTGCTTCTTTAATAAGACGTCTGCCCTCTTGTACATATCTGTCCGTGGAGGTTTTTGAGCGTCGCGCTGATGTGGGAGTACCTCCCACAAATATCAATTCGAAGAACCCGGCAGCCAGAAGCAGTCCGAAAATCACAGCAAGAAACTTCCACAGTCGTGGCATACGAAGCCGCTCGACGACTGACCAGAATTCTGCCTTCAATAGACCTACTATCGTCTTCAGTATCTTCAATAGAGAAGTATCCGGTTAATGCACCATGATGTATGACACTGCATAAATCCGAGAACGGCCGTCATTACAACAATTCCCCGTTCTTGGCGCACTTTCAACTCACCAATTGCAGTGGCTGATGTGCCGAGCGTATTTGTTGATTTTACCTTAAATGATATTGGCTTGCTTCGTCGGGTTACTACATCAAGGATTGCAAGTGTTTGTTCTAGTGAGTAGTACCCTGAATTTGTACCTTTAATGCCAAGATAGACTCTTGCCTCAGAGGCAAAGAGAGTTCGAAGAGAATCAATATTACGTTTTGCAAGAATACGTTCTACGCGAACAAGCTCTGTCGTGATTGACGTTTGTGCATTAGAAGTGTAGGAAAGAGAAAGCATAAATAAACATACGAACAATCCGTATGCCATTCTTCTCGCTTTTGCCTGTGTGTGACTCCTTATTCCCAAAGAATTACCCTATCTAGCTCCAATGTACCGTGTTCTTATTGATTATACCAAGTGATTTACCTTTAAATTTGTGCCCGATGAATGGAGTGTTATGAGATTTTGACCTAATGTCACTATCGGCAAACGACCATTCTATATCCATATCAATAATAGTAAGATTAGCTGGTTCTCCTTCTTTAATATGAACTGTAGGCAACTTTAGTGCTTTTCTCGGATTTAGTGAGCACTTTGTGATATACTCTGACAAAGTTAACTTTTTTGTATGGACAAGGTTTGTCAAGCCGATAGGTATTGCAGTCTCGAGTCCAATGATGCCGAATGCTGCTGACATCATATCTGTCTCTTTCTCATGGGCTGCATGCGGTGCATGATCTGTTGAGATGCAATCGATAGTACCGTCGGTTAGACCAGCAATGATAGCTTCGACATCATCTTTATCGCGAAGCGGCGGATTCATCTTTGCATTTCCCCAATGACTCTCAACTGCCTCATCGGTAAGTGTGAAGTGATGGGGTGTCGTCTCTGCCGTAACTTGTATCCCTCTGGATTTTGCATCTTTGACAAGACGGACTGCGCCTTTTGTGCTGATGTGTGCTGCATGGTACCGGACTCCGCCGACATATTCGGCAAGAAGCAGATCGCGACCAATGATAATATCTTCTGCTACTGAAGGGAATCCTGGAAGTCCGAGCTTCGTCGAGACTTTACCTTCATGCATACATGTCCCTTTTGTCATAGAATGCTCTTCGCAGTGCTGTGTGCAAAGCAGGTCGAACATCTTGCCGTACTCGAATACACGTCGCATTACTTCGGCATTCATAACTGCGCTGCCATCATCGGATATCATCCTTACACCTGCATCAGAAAGTGCTTGCATTGGTGCTAATTCATCTCCTTTGCGTCCTTTCGTCATTGTGCCGCATATCTCGACATCAACGATATTTCCTTCGCTTTTTTGCTTTATAAATCCTACGACGAATTGATCAGAAATAGATGGCTCTGTATTTGG
>DATDEW010000302.1:0-3226 GCA_036522935.1 Kapaibacterium sp. (SeqCode) | reverse complement strand
TCCTTTAGCTTCCTTTGTCAACGACCCATTTCCGTTAGCTAAGACCTTCCCCTTAACTGTTGCTTTCTTTCGTGTTGTAGCTGTTGTTTTCGTTGCCATAAAAGTTGTTGCTTAGAGGTGAACCATGTTCTTTCTTATGCAAACTTACAACTATGTCTCTAATTCATTCTTATATATTTGACGGATTATTTTGCTTTTTATCATATCTGTCGGAAGGAGATTATTTTCTAAAATACTTGGATTTGAACAAAAAATGTCGTATATTTGTATTGATGGTGTCTCACCTTTAGACTTCGGTCTTACACATGTGGCAGACAAATGATGGTTACTGCCTCATGTCATGTTTACGATAAACGAAGAGCCCGTACACGCAAGTGTGCGGGTTTTTTTTGTAATCCTAACAAAAAAACAGGGTGTATTTCAAATAAGGATGCTCACTCAACTTTTAGCCTGATCATCGCATATCCCTGAGAACCGAATGCAGATGTTTAGTTTTTTCTATTAATATAAAAAAAACCGCACTCCTATTTATGAGTGCGGCTGCCTTACCAGTTTCCTTATGATAACCGATAATTGGTTGTCGTAAGGAACACAATGAAACTAGGTGAGAGACATAGTATAGTACAATAATATATACAAGATAATCCCCTTGAATTTCACTATTGAGTTATATGCAGTGGAGAAAATTTTGGATGTCATAGAATTGTTTACTGTAGATAAAAAAGTCCGCCTTTTGGCGGACTTCTTCGTTTATCGTAAACATGGCATGGGGTTCTTAACAGTTACCGTTCGATCACCATCAATATCGATACGGCTGAGTTAAAAAACGAATATCGAACAGTATAGATTCCGTTTGGAAGAGCTTTTACAGAAAAATCGACGTCTGGTATACCAGCATCATAATGCGCAGAAGGTATAGATAATACTTCTACTCCTTTTGTATCAAAGACAGAGATGTTAATTGTCGTCGGCTCGCTAAGAGTGATGCGAGACGTAACATGATCTTTTGCCGGATTAGGGTAGAGAGAAATAGAAGTGACAACACGATCATCAGTTATGCTATTAGTGACAGCTACGCCCCGAAGTAATACCATCGTACTATCTGTCGGTTCAAGAGCATTGCTGACAATGTAGAGCGAGTCACGATACGTGCCGGCAGTTGACGGACTAAAGCGGAGTTTTATAACGGCAGAAGCGCCGGAATCAAGTGTAAAATTCACATCGCCGGAATCAATAGTAAAGGCACTGATAGTAGGATTGCCTACGGTTCCGATGAGCTGTTTGTTCATAAGGGATGTGTTGCGAATCGTGATGTAGCGAGCTGTAGATGTGCTTGATGGTACATTACCGAAATTCACGCCTCCGTTACCGATGCCTGTAACACCTATGCGCGGAATGGTATCACTTCCAGGTGGCAGACCGATACCCACGAGGTACACTTTGCGTATACTATTCAAACTGTCGGCATTGGAGTGAATGAGCACTGAATCGAAAAAGTTACCTACGGTATCAGGAGTGAAATCAATAAATACTCGAACTGTATCCTGCATTACCAGTGAGAACGGTTCACCGTTCGATGCAATGGAGAATGGCGGTTTCGGTGCAGTGATCGTACCATATAACGTGCGAATAGTATCGGTAGTATTCTGGATGCGAAAGCTCGACTGTCTGGTATTGCCGACGGCAACACTCCCAAGCTGTACAACGCCGAAGCCGGGCTGTATAGCCATCCGTGCAAAAGTATCAGATGCAACGCCGGTACCGTTAAGTCTGATGATACCCGGAGATCGCACGAGTGAGGTGTCCCCGTCATGACTAAATATCAATGAATCGGCGAATTGACCAACTGCCATCGGTATAAACTCGATGGTCATGTTTCTGAACTGGCCTTTTTCAATTGTGAACTGCGTATCGCCGATGATGGTGTATTGCATATCATGCGGGTTTGAGCAGATGACAGTGACCGGCGCAGGAGCTAATGAATCTACTCTGAACTGGATGAAACGCTCTCCGGTCTTGCCGAGAGCAATATTACCAAAGTTTACATTACGATTGCCGGTCGTGAATGTCGGTTGCGCATATGATACTCCGGCGAGCATCACGAGAAGTAACAGAAGGATCTTCTTCATTGGGTATATTATAGAGTGAACAAGCAAATGAGTGACACAAAAATACAACATTTGTTTAATGCTTTGATAAAAGCAGACAGACAGTTACTCAATCATCAACTATCAAACAAGCAAACTTGTTAACTACCTATGGCAGATACAAAAGAATATATACTCGGCATTAGTGAAGAAGAACTCGAGCGGCTCCGTTTCCAGCATGGTGTCTGGAAAAAGATCACCGATGGCTTCTTCGAGAGAATTGGTGTATCAGCGGGCTGGAAGTGCCTTGATGTTGGTGCCGGGCCGGGCTTTGTAACGACCGATCTTCGCGAGCGTGTTGGCGAAGCAGGTTCTGTCACTGCTCTTGAACCTGCTCAGTACTATCTTGACTATCTCGCTAGCCAAGCGAAGACCAAAGGGTGGACGAACGTCACTTGCAAACAGGGAACAGCCGAGACGGCTGTTCTACCGACCGACACATATGACATCATATTTGTGAGGTGGGTTATTGGCTTTGTGCCTGATGCCGAAAGCTTTATTGCGAATCTGGTGCCCGCACTGAAACCGGGTGGTATCATTGCTATTCAGGACTATCTCTATTCGGGGTTAGGTCTTTATCCAAAAGGCGGTGCCTTCGATAATGCGCTCGAGACAGTGATACGCCATTGGGGGGCAGGCGGCGGTGATGCTTTTATTGCTTCAAAGGTACCTGCTATTTTCAGAAAGAATGGACTTGAACTTTCGGATTACTCACCGCATTGTTTAGCAGGTGGACCTGATAGTGATGTGATAGAGTGGGCGCATAAGTTCTTCACAAAGCATATGCATCTTATGGTCGAATCAGGTGCAACTACACAAGCGATGGGCGATGCAATGCTCGAAGACTGGTATGCACATCGCAAAAACCCCGACACAATATTCTGCTCGCCGATCGTGGTCGATATGGCAGGGAGGAAGTAGTTCTTAGTCGCTAGTCTTTAGTCGTTAGCATCTGATTGATACTAACGACTACTGACTAAAGACTACCGACTACTCCTCTTCTCCCGGCACTTCCAACTTGAAGTTGAATGTGTTTGGTCCTTTGATGATGGTGTCGCTTTTCTTCTTCTTTTTTGGTT
>DATDEW010000301.1:0-4469 GCA_036522935.1 Kapaibacterium sp. (SeqCode) | reverse complement strand
AAGATGCAAATGTGCTGTTTTCTGGCTATGCAAGAACTACAATAGTAGACGCTAATAATCAAATTTGGTCTCAGCCGGGTAGTGGTACATTGTTGTTCTGGAAAAAAGGTATGGTTGACCCAAGATACTTAGTATCTGCTTTTGTTGACGAGGTAATTCCTGGTCCAGAATTAGAGTCCTCATTTCTAGCGGCATGGCAGCCCGGTACGCTTGATTTTCAAGGTGTGAACCTTCGCCATCCGGTAGTCGCACAAAGTGCAGATCCATCTAAATATTCTGTATATTTTTCTGCGATTGCAACTGATGATTTTGGGACTGTAACTGAATTCCAAGAGCCAGATAGAAACCCCACAGACAAGTTGGCTTTTATGAGCATTTGGAAAATAACTTCTCTTGATGGTGGTGCTACATTCACAAACCCGGTAAAAGTTGCTGGAAATGAAGACGGGATGCCACAGGAGTTACGCCTCGACTATCGTTTTCCACAATCATCGTATTTTAACCCAGAAGGTGGCGGGAAAGCATTAGACAGAATCATGTTCTCTGTTGATACTTGCCCTGGTCTACCAGCCGAAGGTTATGTCGGGTTTAATGATATGCATTGGATGACTATGCAGGTCTCGACAAGCGGAGTTAAAGCTCCCGTAACTTTTGGCACTACAATTTCTCTCGGTCAAAACTATCCTAACCCTTCACTCTCTGGCAAGACTCTTATTCCATTTGAACTTACCAATAGCGGGGAAGTAGTTATGACAGTTACTGATCTTATCGGTCGCGAAGTGATGACATTAACGCCCGGTAGAATGGAAGCAGGAAAGCAAACCCTTCCTGTTGATATCTCTCGCTTAACGAATGGTGTGTATCAATATACTCTTCGTTCTGGCGGCGAGACTCTTTCACGCCTGATGACCATAGTAAAAGATTAATTGTCGTTTTTTGGACTGCTGACAATTGTTGGCAGTCCCAAAAAAAAACATGCTACTTTTCGGATTTCGTTGTGTTCTTACCAATAGAGTGTTGTTGATTTTGCAAAACGTTCGTTCTTCCAACTTAAACGTCTCAATGAACATGAAACGCTATTTTAGCTTTTTTGCAGTAATTTTTGCATTCGCTATCACCCTTTTCCTCGCCGAAGTAGCCTTTGCCCAGCCAGGAAAGATATCGGTTAAGGTTATTGACGCCAAGACCGGTGAGCCGGTTGTAAGGGCTACTGTGCAGGTTGTTGAAACCAAGCAGGGGGCTTATACCAAGGATAATGGTGTTGCAACCATCATAAATGTTGCACCTGGACAGAACTATACCGTCACAGCTAAGTTCGCTGGATTTGAACTTTCTACTATAAGTAATGTCAAGGTCTCATCTAATCTCACGACTAATTTAGAATTTAAGCTCTCAACGACTATTCAAAAAGAAATCGTTGTTGAGGCTAGACCAATAGTTGATAAATCCGAAACGAAGCAAGGTGCACGTTTTGACTCTTCTTCAATTACGAACGTTCCCGGACGCAAAAATCTTACGGATCTAGTAACACTTACGCCGGGTGTGGTCGCAGAAGGCCAAGGTGTTACGATTGCAGGTGCTCGCAGTACATCCAATTCTACTCGTATGGGGGGGGTTGAGATCACAGATATCGTCGATGGTAATACGAATTCTATTCAAAGCAATGTATCTACGTTCGCAGTTGCTGAATTAAACGTAACAACCTCTGGCGCTGATGCATCAAGAGGCAATGCTACCGGCGGATATATTGAGTCCAACACAAAAAGCGGTGGCGCTAGTTTTGAATTTTTGGCACATTACCGTCAGGAAATACCAGCACTTTTTGGTTCTTCGAGCAACGGATATGAATTGATGCCGTCGGGTAATAAGATATTAGAGGTTGCGTTTGGAGGTCCGATCACAGAAGATGCTAAATATTTTGTCACAGTAAAAGGTAGTACGACAGATTATCTCAGAAATGGATTAAATGTAATGGATCCATACGGAAATAATCTTGGTCAGATCGACCACACAAAACAGTTTGGTCGCGCTATTACTGCAAATTTAGCATTTAATGATGTGTTTGGATTTAGAGTACAAGCAGATGCTATCCTTGCTTCTGAAAGCACGCAAATTGCAGCAACGGGGTCTGGTATTAATGCCACTTTGAATAACATATTTACCTATGGTGACTTGCCTCAACTTCCTGCTCTAAACAACTTTAATAATCTCTTCACATTAAAAGGTCAATCTCAAATAGGTGAAGGAATTCTTGAACTTACCGCCGGATTTGAGACGGTAAATGAACGTTTCGGAAAATATGACTACGAAGCGGGTGGAGATCTCTTTAGCCCATATAAGATATATACTCCAAAAGATGAGTATAGTTATGATGACATTACCGGTACTCTTACACCTGGTAAGGACGGGATAATGGATAACTATACGCCCGTCAGTAAGCAAATACCTGACCCTCGAAACCCAGCGAATGCACTTAATCTAAGTGGTGCAGGATTAAATCCATTTACCGGGAGAATTGAGGGTGGTGGGCAAAACTATACAACGAATAACCCTTACGGTCTAATGAATACATTCTATTCAGTGGGCAATCCTGCCGGGTATTCAGAGGATACTCGTCAGCGAATACAGGTGGATGGAAAATTTGCGCAGCAGATAAGTGAGCATCTAATTACGGCAGGATTCGAAGGACAATTTCACCACATTACTACGCTTTCTAATAATTTGCCTTGGGATGCAAACCCCTTTCAAGATGTCTATGATGTGAACCCATATACTGCGGCTCTCTATGTTATCGATAAGATGGAGTTCGCAGACATTACGTTCAACCCTAGCTTACGCTTCGATATTTATGATCCTGCAAATAATACTGCCATTGTTGATCCATATAACCCTGTAGATCTTGATGATACCGGTGGAGTTGTATATTCCTTTGCGTCTGCAGATATTCAAACGCAATTAAGCCCTCGTTTAGGTATTACCTATGCTATCAGTGAGATGACAACGTTCAACTTCAACTATGGGCTTTATTTCAAGCAGCCATTGATGGATCAAGTGTTGACAAATACCGGTGGTGATTTCTATAAAGTGCTTCAGCGCGGCAATCAGATCATAGGTAATGGTAATTTGAAAGCTGAGCGCTCTACAGAGATAGTAGTTGGCTTTACAACAGCACTCAATGATATTCTCGCTATGACTGTGCAAGGTGTATACAAAGATCTTCGCAATCAGTCTGGTTTGCTTCGTATTTCAAGCCCAAGTCTCGCGACCGGTTATACGATGTATATTGATGACCAATATGGTAATGCGAAGAGTCTTATGCTTTCTTTTGACAAAAGAATGCGTGATAACTATGCAATTCGCTTCAACTTTACATATTCAACAGCAAAGGGTACATCTTCTTCTGCAGCAGAAAATTATAGCCGTCTGATTAATCCTCCCGCAGGCGCAGAGACAGCAGTATTACCATTACAGCCTTATCCACTCGGGTACGATAGGCCGATCGTTAGCCAGCTTATTGTGAACTTAGCATGGCAAAAGAACGAAGGTCCTGAGATCTTCGGCGCAAAACTCTTAGAACTTTTTAACTTGTCGTTTACTACAGAATATCGAGATGGTACGCCATATACCCCTGAAGATATTCGTGGTAATCAGAGTGGTGAGTTTAATAGTGCGCGTCGACCGGCATACTTCCAGACGAACGCATCACTTTCACGTACGATCCCATTATCAGATATTTTTGGTGATGGTGCAGGAAACACAGCTATCGATCTTCAGCTCGAAGTACTCAATCTCTTTAATAGAACACAGGCAGTCGATGTTTATGCCGCAACCGGGCTTGGTGATGATGACGGCACGAATGGTAATTTTACAGGGACCGTTGTCTTCAAAAATGATCCGACAAATGCGGATGGCAATCAACTTGACGCACTTGGCAACTTGAAGTATAACACACGGTGGGATTTGAATAAGGACGGACAGGTTGATCTCTCCGAGCAGCAGAAGGCGTTTACGCAGTATCGTACCGATAACTATGCTCGCAGAACGAACTACCAAGTACCTCTGCGTACGTACTTCAATGTGACCTTTAGATTCTAATTTTCTTACTACAGATTTTACAGTCCAGATTATGATGACCAGATCGTCAATGAGAAAGATACAAACACTTGCACTTTGGACTCTTTTGGGAGTTCTCTCGGTGTCGCTATTTGACAGTAATGTAGTAGCGCGTCCGGTCGCAAAAGGAAAGGGAAGCGTACAGCTTCCGCAGAAATTCATTCGTCAGCGTAATACGCTCTCGAACATGGATTTCTACTATACAAATAAGGGTGTTCTCTTCAACAACGATAACGTTGCCGGTTTGCAATGGCCACGTGGTACGAGCAACTCCTATATTTATGGAGGCGGAGTATGGTTTGCTACCAAAAAGATCATTGGTGGTAAACGCCGCAAGTTGTGTGAATTAGGATATA
>DATDEW010000300.1:0-2976 GCA_036522935.1 Kapaibacterium sp. (SeqCode) | reverse complement strand
GCTGATACTTCTTTTGTTACGTCTGTGACCTTATCACCAACGTAGATCGCGCCTGCTTTGCTATCAATAACGATATCAAGACCCTTCTTCTTAGAAACGGTAGCGATAACGTCTTTGATCTTTGCAAGGATCGGCTCAAGGAGTCTTACGCGCTCTTTGTTGATGACAGACTCATTGCCTGCAAGCTTCTCCTGGTTGTACTTCTGTGCATCAGCAAGCATCTGGTCGATCTCTGCCTGTGCTTTTTGCTGAGCTTCTTTGGTCATTGACTCAAAAGATTTGCTAGCAGCGTCAAACTTTTCTTGACGGTTTTTAAGCAGCATATTGACAGTATCCTGAAAAGACTGTGCCATTGTTTTGATCTTCTTATCAGCATCCTGCGCAGCAGAATAATCAGAAAGAACCTGATTGCCGTCAACGACACCGATCTTCTGGGCGTATGACGTGCCTGTGAGTAAAAGAGCACCGATAAGTGCAACAAGAGCTACGCTAAGTTTCTTAATGGAAACCATTGGCTATCTATCCTCCGTAAAAGTTAAAGAAATATGTTAATAAACCTAAAAGTCGTCGAATCGAACAGCACAAAAGGATTTTTAAGTGGTAAAAGTTTCCTTTTTGGGCATTCTATGACAATACTGCTAAACTAAGCTTTTGTTACGACTCCTTAATACTCCAGCTCGTCCCGTCCTTACCATCCTCAAGAACGACCCCTGCCTTTGCCATATCATCTCTAATGGAATCACTCATTTTGAAGTCTTTCGAAGCTCTGGCTTCCATTCGCCAGTTTATGACAGTCTTGAGGACAGAATCGAGGATTTCATCCTTATTCTGGGGGCTATGTGCTTGGTGATGGGTAGGAATTATACCGAGAACATCATCACCGATGATCCGCCAAAGTTGATAGAGAGAATCAAGCTTGGCCTTATCAGCATTATTTGCAAGCTCATCATTGGTCTCGCGTGAAAGATCAAAGAGCGACGCGATGGCTTTCGGAGAATTAAAATCATCATCCATATCGGCAACGAATTGCTTATATATAGGATGCTCTTTCTCCAGATCCGTCAGAAGTCTTACTTCCGGATCATCAAGTACTTGAGATAACCGCTCATAGGTAGCAAGAAGCTTCTTATACCCCGTTTCCGCAGCTTGGATGGCATCCTTCTTAAACTCCGTTGTGCTTCTGTAATGAGACTGAAGAATAAAGAAGCGTAGCGTCATTGGGTCGAACTCTTGGAAGAGATCAACTAAAAAGCTTGAGTTACCGACTGACTTGCCCATCTTCTTGCCGTCAACGGTCACCATGTTATTGTGCAGCCAGTACTTGACGAACTGCTTGCCGGTGGCTGACTCTGACTGTGCTATCTCACATTCATGATGCGGAAACTGGTTCTCGATACCGCCACCATGAATATCGATCGTCTGGCCGAGATACTTCATGCTCATTGCAGAGCACTCGATATGCCAGCCGGGGAAGCCATCACCCCAAGGTGATGCCCAACGCATGATGTGCCCTCCTTCGGCTCGTTTCCAGAGTGCGAAGTCCTGTGGGTTACGTTTATCACTTCTCGCGTCAACTCTGCCTGATGCCTCCTGGTCTTCGGTCTTTCGTCCGGAAAGTTTTCCGTAATCCGCATCCTTGGTTATGTCGAAGTAAACATTACCTTTGACTTCGTATGCGAACCCTTTGGCGATTAGTTCTTTGATGATCTCTATCTGCTCGATAATATGCCCTGAAGCAAGCGGCTGAATGTGCGGCGTTAGGATATTGAGCTTCTTTAGATCATCCCAGAACCTATGGGTATAGGTCTCGGAAAGCTCCTTTGGGTGCATTTTGCGTCTTGCTGCCTCAAGAACGAGCTTATCTTCGCCCTCGTCGTCATTATCAACCATGTGCCCGACATCTGTAATGTTCTGGACATGGGTGACCTCATACCCCAAAAATGTGAGGTAGCGGCGGACGATATCAAAGGTGATGTAGCTCTTGGCATGACCGATATGGGTATCGGAATAGACCGTTGGACCGCAGACATACATCCCTACATTTGGGGCGTTTATGGGTGTGAAAAGCTCTTTTTCTCGGGAAAGGGTATTATATAATTGCAGTGCCATAGCTTAGTTCAACGCCACTTTTAGGGGCGGAAGTTCAGAATTTCTCATAAAATAGGGAAATTAGGGGTGTGGAGAAAAGTGGTATTTTCTCGTTTTACCGGAAACAAAAGTTCGTTTTTTATTGTCTTTAGCCGTCAGTTTTGTATATTTGCAAGTCAAGATTTTTCAATTCACCAGTCATGGTGAGGGGGGAGGGGCTTCTCGAACCCAATATCATGGCTACTGTTTCAACAATAATAACTAGAGGTAATAACAATGAGGCTTCGTAATATCCTTTTTCTTAGCGCTATAGCTGTTCTCACCATTGGCGTTTCGTCATGTGGCAAGAAAGCTGAAGAGCCAAAGCCGGCTGATTCTATGATGACGCCAGCTCCTGCACCAGCTCCGGCACCAGCTCCAGCAATGGACACAATAGTTGCTCCTGCAGGTACAATGGAGAAGAAATAAGTTTACTTATTTCTCGCACCTTTGAAAAAGGTCTTGCTACGAAAGTGCGAGACCTTTTCTATTTATAGACAGTCACTAGAACACTATCGGGCTGATAGTTCGACGTGACATGAACATACGTAATGAGCGTATCAACAGCCAGCTTCGAGCGGTCAACCTGGATCGGGACCGACTCATTATCTCCAGAACCTGAAGCTACCAAAACTAAAGCTCCCGAAGTATCCTTCGTCGTACAATGCCAGCTAAAGGCACAGGTACAGGTATGAGTAATAGAAACTGTTTTCTGCGTCTCTGACGGTCCGAAGACAAGTGTCTTGGGACTTAGCTCCATTCTCCGTTCGTTCGTTGCAGTCGTACTATTGCAACCGATAGCGATCAGAGATAGCAATAAGAATGTAAACGTTATTTTCATCTGGAGTA
>DATDEW010000299.1:0-2157 GCA_036522935.1 Kapaibacterium sp. (SeqCode) | reverse complement strand
ACTTATCGGACTTACGCCTGGAGTAATAAGTGACAATTCTACCGGTCACGGGCATGTGATCTCCAGCAATTGCAACTTCGGACGGAGGCATTCTGATCCAAATTATTGCACACCGCCAAATCGAGGCAGTGTGATGATCGATACACCTACGCTGCAGACGACCATATCTCGTTTTGCTGTCAGTGATTTTAATTGTCCAACATCAGGTGCGGAGCAAACCCCTACACAACAGAAGTCCATTGCAATCACACCTAACCCATCGAATAGTATCGTTCGACTCTCATTCGAATCAGAGAATGAAACAGGTATTGCCATACATATCTATAATTCTCGCGGAGCGATCGTACGCACTATACGAGATGATGCAGTAGCAGTTGGCGATTGGAGTAGAACAATCAGTATGTCAGATTGCGTAGAAGGTACATATCTCGTGCAGCTCATCCAAGGGAGTGATATACGAATGGGCAGATTCATGCTACTCAAACAATAACCTTAAGTGTACGAAGTGCGCTGATAAGGTTGCGGGGATTTTGACAGGTCAACAACACTCTACCCTGCTTCTTTCGGCGCACTTTGTCTCTGCTACTTCACGACCTGCACCACGTGCATCTTGCCGCCCGGGATACCGAGCATGTAGGAGCCTGATGGCAGCGCGGATACATCCCACATCGCTTCGCTGCTGACTACATCACTCTTAACGAGCGTACCCGTCATATCATACATCACCACCCGCTCCGCCTGCCCGCTCGTATGGGAGATCGTCAGCTCTTTTGTAGTGGGGTTGGGGTATGTGGAAATAGTGAGAGAGTTGTTGCTATTTGGTTTTGGCTCATGGATACCAGCGAGAGCGAGGGGGTGGCGGTAGAGAGCATCGTAGTACCCGGCAATAAATATAAAATCATCAGTAAAATACAGTGAATGTCCGGTTGGCAATGCTTCACCTACTTGCACCCATGTGCTTCCGTTATCCAGAGATTTATAGAGTCTTGTAGAGCCATCATGGTTAGAATTTTCTAGCCCGGATATACTCAAAAGGAAGAGGATATTCTTATACCTTGCAATATCCCAAGGCCCCACATAGTCCGGCAAGTTAGTCGTTTTTTCTGACCATTCATCGATATCCTGTTGCGAAGTAAGTATGTGTGGTCTTGTATTGTAGCCGCTGCCCTTTACTCCGAAAATATATCGAGTATCATCCACAAGATCATAATGAAAAATATTTTCACCATATAGACTTATGGGAATCTCAATATTCTTCCAAGTTACACCGTAATTCGAAGTGTAAGAGTAGGTCTGATAATTATCTGTATAGATAAGGATATGATTATTGTCGTTAACGATATCTCCTATCTTCCATGGATAGACGAACGGTGTATTTGCTTCCTTCCAAACCACTCCTCCATCATACGAACGAAAGCACACACTTCTGATTGAATCCGGGTATGTATAGATCACGAAAAGCGTATCATTCGAATGTACTATTCTGAATGCAGATGGTTCAGGTATCGGCATTTGGATCGGGATCCAAGAACTACCTTTGTCAGACGATCTATAGATCTCCTTTGTGTATTCATAGCTGGAAATACTTGATATGTCATCACAACGAAAAATGAATTTCTCGCCTTCTTTCCAAAAACTATTAACGATCGCTTTATCAAAAATATGGGGGCGCTTTTCCCACGTGTCACCATTATCGGTAGATATAACTAGGGAGTCTCTATAATATGATGGAAACGCCCAAATAATAGAGTCACCAATATAGGCTGTTCGCAGTTGTGCCTCTAACGTCCCAAAAAACTTATAGGGTTTAATAATTGAAAAACCAGTGTCAACGATATATATATCCGATGGAGAATTAAACGTAGATATAAGATATCCATCATTCCTATGCTTTCTCCGCCCTGTTAGAGAATAAACTCCTAAACTTGAAAGATCGGTCTTTTTTGTCCACGTTTTCCCTTTATCATGAGATATATAACAAGAACTGATACCAAATGAAGAATTCGCATCTTGAAATGTTGCAAAAACAACATCTCCAGAACTCTCAAATATGTAAATTTCACGGATCTGCTTCAGATCAATACCACCTTTACAGTTACTCCAACTAGTACCATTGTCTGTGCTTCTGACAAACATTGAGGTATCAGATTGCCATGG
>DATDEW010000298.1:0-5617 GCA_036522935.1 Kapaibacterium sp. (SeqCode) | reverse complement strand
TTTATAACATTGCATTCGGAAAGTTCTACGAGAAACAGCTTGAATGGAATAGCATCGCCGACCCCCTCGAGCGTCTTCGCCATGGCTGCAAACACTATGTAGAATGGGGCGTCCAGAACCCGAAGCTCTATGACCTGATGTTCATCCTCGAAGTACCGATGAACGTAATCGAAGAAGAAAATTGTCAGGATAACGGATTACGCTCTTTCGATGAACTCAAGAAACTGCTTGCAGAGTGTATCGCTGCCGATAAGTTAAAGATAAAAGATCCGGAGCTTGCAGCGATGATGTGCTGGAATATGATCCACGGCGTAACCTCGCTTCTTATCAAAAAGAGAATCGTGATTCCTCAGGAAGCAGTAGCACAAATGACAGATGCAATTTTGGATACATACTTCTTGCTCGTAGCGAAACAATAATTTTTTACCTCGTGTAATGAACATCGTTTAGTTGTTATACATCACTCATTTCATCATGAAGAACTACATACTTTCTCTCGTCGCACTTCTTCTTTTTGCCGGAAGTGCAATAGGTCAGGATGATACCACACCGCAGCAGACGGTCAAAGGCAATATTGTTACTGTTGTTGGCAGACAGCCCGTTATCGGGGCAACGGTCCAGCTTGTCGGGACGAAGAAGGGGGCAAAGGTCAAAGAAGACGGCTCGTTCCGCATAGAGAATGTCACTCCCGGAAGATATGTACTAAAGGTAAGTGCGCCGGGCTACGAAGGTGTTAGTCAGGAGATAGTCGCTACAAGCGGTAAACAGGTTATTGTGAACCTTGAGATGCGCGAGAAGATCGTACAGGGAGAAGAAGTTGTGGTATCAGCAAAAGATGGAGAAGACTTCAAACCGATCAATGAAGCTGCCGTCATTAGTGCTGCAGAATTTTCAATTGATGAGACCGACCGTTATGCCGGTAGCTTAGGTGACCCTGCCCGTATGGCGCAGAACTTTGCCGGTGTTGTCGGCGCATCGGATAGACGCAACGACATCATCATCCGTGGCGGCTCACCAACAGAGTTATTATGGCGTGTTGACGGGATAGATATTCCAAACCCAAATCACTTTGCAAATCAAGGCGCAACAGGCGGACCTATCAGTGCACTTAATACAAACCTACTCGATAACAGTGATTTCCTCACAGGAGCATTTCCGGCAGAGTATGGTAATAAACTTTCCGGCGTCTTCGATCTTCACACACGCAAAGGAAATGAAGAGCGGTATGAGTTTATCGCGCAGATGGGTTTTGCAGGCATCGAGGCAGAGGCAGAGGGACCAATACCCGGAATAGAGAAAAGCTCATTCATTGCAAGCTATCGTCTCTCAACGATTCAGTTCTTGAGCTTACTCGGAGTTGATCTTGGTTTTGACGGCGTGCCTGAATACTATGACATAACGGCAAAGACCGACATCAAACTATCTGACAACGACCAGCTCAAGTTCTTCGGACTCTTCGGTGATAGTTACATCGAGTCATTTCAGTCAACACGTGATACGGTCTATACAGGTGATGAGGATGTTACGTATGGTACAAAGCTTGGGATAGCGGGTCTGTCATGGCAGCATATTTTCTCACCGCGTACCATCGGTACACTATCAGTTTCAAATGTTGTTAATACGTATCATCTTCAGGTTGATTCGGTGACAGCAACACCTGACTACGAATTCTCATCACGCAGCAAAGTATTTGGATACGATAATGAAGAAGGTTACTATGGTGCGAAATATACAGTATCACATTCGCTTAACCCGTCAAACCTATTGACAGGTGGTGCAGAGTATCGCGGACTCTACTATACACTCAAGGAGGGTGACGTACCGGGTACCGGCTCTGACGGATATGATTATAGTTTGAATGCAAAAGGGACTTCAGGGCAGGTACTCGGATTTGTGAACTGGAATTGGCGTCCGGTAGAACCGCTTGTTATTAATACAGGTCTCTTCACACAATACCTCGGGATATCACAAAAGGCAGCTCTTGATCCGCGTTTTGGTATTGCTTATACACTTGATGAAGCGAATACGATCAGCGCCGGGTATGGTATCTTTCATCAGTCGTTACCTCTTGGTATCTACTATGGTCATCCACAAAATACAGAACTTGACTTCACACAAGCAACGCATTACATCGTTGGCTGGACGCATCTATTCAGTTATGACCTACAAGCAAAAGCAGAAGGATATTTGAAAGAGTACAAGAATGCTCCGGTCGAGCAAGGTGGATCGGGATATATTTCACTGCTGAATGCAGGCGCAGAGTTCAACAATATCTCAACCAATGATCCGTTCACAAGCGACGGGTTAGGAAAAACATATGGCGCCGAGCTTTCACTTACAAAACGTTTTACTGACGGATACTACTTTATGCTAACGGGTTCGTATGTCAGACAAGAATTCACCGGGGCTGATGGTGTATGGCGTTTCGGGACGTTCGATAATAAGTTTATCGGGAATGTCCTTGCCGGATATGAATGGATGCTCTCTCCAAGCTTCTCCATTGAGTTCAGCACTAAATATACGTATGCAGGCGGAGCGCCTTACACACCGATCGATCTTGATAGCTCACGATACTACGGCGATACAAGATATGATGAGGATAATCCGTATTCACTGCGCAATGAGGCATTTCACAGATGGGATATCAGGATAGAATTCAAAAATAATTTTAACGGCTGGTCACTCTCCGGGTTCTTCTTGGTCGATAATGTGCTCGATGTCCAAAATATCGAACGCAGATATTATCGTGCCTCCACTGATTCTATTGAAGCAATTTACCAGTTCGGGTTCTTCCCCGTCGGTGGGTTTAGGATAGAATTTTAACTAATAATATAGACCAAAGCCCACAGATGCTCAGAAATGACGCGGCATCTGTGGGGTTTAGTGGTAATATTGCGGAAACATATTTCATTGTTTTGGGTTGTAGTATAGCCGTTTCAGCACCGTTCATACCTTGCTATCAACGACAAAAGTTTTTAATTCACGAACCCTTGAGTTCATATTCACTTTAACAATCCCGTATCATATGAAAACAATGTTACGTCATTTCTTTGTATTCGTGCTGATGGTTGTTGCACTATCAACGACAAAAGCACAATGGTCAGAAATACCTAAACTTCCTGTTGTGCTTAACTGGCCGATGACTGCACAGCTCGATGGAAAAATATATGTATTTGGTGGTGTTGATAACACCGCATCTAAGAGCGTATATGTCTATACACCCGGTGCAACAAGCTGGACAAAGCTATCTGCGACAATGCCAAAAGCAAAGTTCGGTGGTTATGCTGCAGCTGTTAACGGTAAGATCTATATAGTAGGCGGAATGATCCTTAGCGGAACAAGTTTTGCTGCCAATAACGAAACCTACGAGTTCGATCCTGTAGCAGGTACATTTACACCAAAAGCTCCTATCCCTGCAAAGCTTGCTTTCTTTGCTGGCGCGGAAGTAGGCGGTAAAGTATTTGTCATTGGCGGGGCAACCGGAACTGCAGCAACTGTCGTAGACTCAAACTTTATTCAGGTTTACGATGCAGCTACGAATACTTGGACACGTTCTGCTTCAAAGCCACCTTATTCTACACGTTATGCAGCAAGCGCCGTTTTGAACAATAAGATATATGTAATGGGCGGTAGTAAAGGTAATGCTTATCTTGATCAGGCATGGCGTGGCACTGTAAGCGGTGATAATGTTACATGGGAAGAGCTTTCAAGCATGCCGGAAGCATTAACCCGTCCTTCTGCAGGAGCAGCAAATGGTAAGGTCGTATTGACCGGTGGTATCAATGATGTTTCACCGATCGACTACTCGAACACTTACATTTACAATGAAGCGACAAGTAGCTGGACAACATCATACGCGATCCCGGTAGCTACATACAATGCCGGTCAACTATTTGGAATGGGTAATGATCTTTATTTTGTAGGAGGTCTTTCAAATGATCGTGCATTTAAATTCACCGTGAGCGATGTCGCACAGCCACTTGCGAATATCAAGGTTTCTTCTTTGCTCATTAATCTTACAGGCGGTCAGACACGAAATCTAGTATATTCAGCACAGAACTTAGGTGTTGCTCCTTTGACAGTTACTGTTGAAATACCAACTGACGCGCAAAGCTGGTTAAGTTCTGTAACTCCTTCGAGTTCTATTGATCCTATGATGACCAACTACATTGAGCTTAGTGCGGATGCAGGCTCAATGCCACAAGGTCTTTATAAGACAACTGTTACTTTAAAAACGAATGATCCGGCAAAAGCTGAGATCACTTTTGACATAAAGATGTATGTCCTTGGAACCGGAATTGCCTCACAACCTACCAAAGTTATACTTGAAGAAGGTACCGGCGATTGGTGTGGATGGTGCCCTTCAGGCCACGATATAGTCTCTATACTTCATGATGATTTTGCAGAAAATTTTATCAGTTTGCAATATCATGGTGGTTCTGCAGCCGAGCCATATCAGATACCTGATGGAGTAAAGTTGCTTGGTAAACTAAACATTCAAGGTTATCCGAATGCTTCGATTCAGCGCTGGTTTTTCCCTGGTCAAGCTTACCAAATGACAGACAGAGGCACATGGGCAAACTATACTGCTCTGGTCTTAGAAGAATCGCCTACGGCTCCCGTAACTATTAATGTTCTATCTTATAAGTTTGATAAATCAACCCGTGAAGTTACGGCAAAGATCGAACTCCAACGCGCTCATGCAATTATCAATGATGAGACTTCTACGATCCGTCTGACAACGGTTGTAAAAGAAAGCGGCATTATCGGACCACAGGTTGATTATGTGAATGGAAACCATGATGAATACGAACATAAAGACATTGTACGTCAGATGGTACCCAATGAACTTGGTGCTGTCGTAGACTTTGGCGTTGGTACGATCATTGATGGAAATATCGTTGAGCCTGGTACAAAAACAACCGTTGATGTATCTTTCGTTGTTGATGACGAACAGGTGGTAAACTCTGCAGATTGCGATATCGTCTTTATTGCAAATGTAGTAAAAGGTGCTTCTACACTTGGACCAATTCTTCAAGGAACATCAATGCCTTTGGAGAGTGCCGTCGGATCAGTAAAGAAGTCCGATGATGCAAGCAATATTTCAGTATCTAACTACCCGAATCCGGCAACAAGCACCACCAATTTCATCTATTCACTTACAGAACCAACAGTGGTTACACTCGCTGTTTATGATGTAATGGGTCGCGAAGTTGCGAGCTTGGTTTCGGACGAGATGCATGACAGAGGCACATATGAGGCAGACCTCAATGTAGCTAAACTTGCAGGTGGCAGTTATCTCTATAAACTTATTGCAGGCGGCAAAGTACTTTCAGGTACACTTACTGTAGTAAAGTAATTATCTTTCAACAATGTATTCTTAAGAGTGCCCTCATATGAGGGCACTCTTATTTAGAGTCCTTAGCGGTTCTGAAACACTTCCCCTGTTTCTGTGTTATAGCTTTGAGAACTAGCAACCTATCGACACATGAAAAGAACGTTCTTACTCCTGGTTTTTACAGTTCTGTCACTGCCTGCTTTCGCACAAAGCATTGAGCTTTCATTGGCAGAACATCATGCAGAATTTCCGTCAAATAAGGGCGGTGATGTCAGTGGG
>DATDEW010000297.1:0-2626 GCA_036522935.1 Kapaibacterium sp. (SeqCode) | reverse complement strand
CGTCCGATAGCTTCAATAAATATCCAAACAGATACTCCGACAAGGAATAAGCTCTGAAAAAGTCCGGATAAACTATCGAACTTACCGTGACCATACGGGTGGTCTTCATCGGGCGGCAGTGCACTAACTCTTACTGCTATGAAGGTAAAAAGAACCGATAGAAAATCAAATGCGGAATCTGTTGCCAGTGAGATCAGTGCAAGTGAACCGGATAGTAGTCCTGCGGCAGTCTTTATTACAATGAGGACGAGCGTAACAAGCAAAGATATTTTGGTGATCCGAAGCTTCTCGTGTTCGCTATTGTGTTGGGATTCGAGGGTATTCACCTTGCGCTTGTTTGTTGTGCCCGAGGCCGGACTTGAACCGGCACAGCCTCACGACTACTGCGCTCTGAACACAGCGTGTCTACCATTTCACCACTCGGGCAAGTGCGGCACTTCTAACAGTAAGATTCTTTGCGTCGTTTCTCATAATTGGTAAATCACAATCGGCTATTTCGTGTTTACTCGGCTGATATTTCTGACTCACATTATTTCAAAGGACGAATGGCGATTCTTGAACCAATAACATCGAACGGTACGGCACTCGGGGACTGGACGATCGAAGATGCGATCCATACCTACAGTTTGAATCGCTGGGGACTTCGCTACTTTTCTATTAATGAAAAAGGCAACGTCACCGTATCCCCTATGCGCGATAAAGGCGCTACGATCGACATTATGGATGCTATCGCCGATGTTGGCGAAGCAGGATTGAAGTTTCCTGTTGTCATTCGGTTTCAGGACTTGCTTCGTGATAGAGTCGAGACGCTCAATAAGTCGTTCAATGCTGCAATTGCAGAGAATAATTATACCGGTAAATACTTTGGCGTCTTCCCTATCAAGGTTAATCAACTTCGTGAAGTTGTCGAGGAGATAGAGGATGCAGGTCGTCCGTTCAACTATGGTTTAGAAGCCGGCTCGAAGCCTGAGCTTTTTGCGGCGCTTGCATCACATAAGAACAATGAATCACTCATCATCTGCAACGGATATAAGGATACTAACTTTATTCGTACAGCGATGATAGGTCGCAAGCTCGGCAAGAAGGTCATACTTATCGCCGAGAAGCTCGAAGAGATAAAAGCAATTCTTACCGTTGCAGCAGAAATGGGTGTTGAACCGATGATCGGTATTCGTATCCGCCTTGCGGCAAAGAGTACGGGAATTTGGGCAACATCGGGCGGAGAGTCTGCTAAGTTCGGTCTATCGACGATGGACTTGATGACAGCCGTTGACTATCTCAAGAAGAAGAATGCAACGTCTGCGCTGAAGATGATTCACTTTCATATCGGAAGCCAGATACCCGATATCCAATCAATAAAGAAAGCAACACGTGAAGCAGCCAGGTATTATGCGAAGCTTAAGAAGATGGGCTTCGATTCGCTTGAACTTCTGGATATGGGCGGCGGACTCGGTGTAGACTATGACGGAAGCCGTACCTACTCTAACTCTTCAACGAACTACTCGCTCGATGAGTATACGTCTGACTCCGTTTATAACATCATGGATGTATGCGACGAGGAGCAGGTATCACATCCAAATCTTGTAAGTGAATCAGGTCGCGCTATCGTAGCGCATCACTCTGTTCTTGTTATACAGGTGTTCGGTTCTATCGAGAAGACAAAAGATACGTACGATCTTTCGGTAATGCCACGCGACCATAAATGGGTAAAGCAGCTTGCAGAGGTGAAGGAGAATATGCTCATCAACCCCAGAGTTGCACTTCATGATGCGATGCAGATCAAGGAAGAATCGCAGAATGCTTTTGAGCTTGGAATCCTCGACCTCAAGACAAAGGCAAAGATAGAAACCTTCTACTGGCATATCATCGAAGAAATTGCAGAGTACTATAAGCTCCGCGCAGATGATCCGGAGAATGACGAGTCAATGCCGGAAGAAGTAGCTGAGTTAAGCTCTCACTTAGCTGACCAGTATCTGTGTAATTTCTCCGTCTTCCAAAGTCTTCTTGACCATTGGGCGCTGGGACAGGTGTTCCCTATCTTACCTCTCCACCGCCTGAACGAGCCGCCGAAGGTACACGGTACGTTGGTAGATATTACTTGCGATTCTGATGGTAAGATAAGTAAATTTGCAGATATAAGACAAGAGTCAAGAAGCACATTGCCGCTTCATCCTCTCGAGCCAAACAAGCCATACTACATTGGTGTCTTTATGTCAGGCGCGTATCAGGATATCATGGGTGACCTGCATAACCTTTTCGGCAGAGTCAATGAAGCGCATATTTTCCTTGATCCTGATGAAGAGACCGGATTCTACATTGAGGAAACGATCCCCGGCAACTCCATAGCCCAGGTTCTCGAACTGACACAGTACACGCCGAATGAACTTGCCAAAGCGCTGAAATCACAAATTGATGAAGCCATTAAAGGTGATCGGTTGAAACCGAACGAAGGAATGAAACTGCTGGCTGAATACGAAAAGGGTCTTACCGATCAAACGTATCTCTCGCTAACGTACTAAGCTAGGGCTATAGCACAGGCAGCTATAGCTGCTGTTTCAGCACGAAGCCGACGAACGCCAAGAGAAGCAACTTCGGCTCCGTAACTTTTGGCTATTTCGATTTCTTC
>DATDEW010000296.1:0-3250 GCA_036522935.1 Kapaibacterium sp. (SeqCode) | reverse complement strand
TCAAATAGAATCCGCGCTCGGGGAATATCGCACTGTTACGTGTATCAAGTGTGCCGCTAGCCGAAAGTGTTGTAGTAAGCATGTCGCTTGTTCCGCGCGGAGTTTGCTCTTTGATAAGCGAACTATCGGCAACCCCGTCGAAGGGAGTCATATTGTACCGAAGTGCTGCACCACCGCGGATCGTTACATCCTCCATGAACTTGTATTCGTAGTTTGGCGCAAATGTAAATTCCTGATGATCTATCTTGTAGTAATCAGCATCGGCTTTCGGTTTGAGATATTCTGTTTCGTTTCCGTAGCCATAGAAGTTCAAGAGATCAAGACTTGATGCGCTTGCGACTAAACCAAGTGTACCCTTCCAGACATCAGCAAAACGTGCATCATAGACTCCGCGGTAACGCTTCGCGCCGACGGCATAGCCGAATGAGAAATCCATCTGATTCTGATACGGTATCGAGCGGAAGCTGTAATTCGTCAACTGTGTCATCGCTCCTGCAAATACTCCTTCATCGGTTGTATAGTAGAGTGATGGGAATGCCGTCCATGCATGTCCCCAATCACGGTAGAGCGGCTCCCAGAGAAGCGAATCCTCTTTCGGGCGCACATACTTTTCATCTGCGATACATGTGCTCGGACCGTAGACGAACTCCGTCTTATCTCCCGACTCATAAAAAACAGTTCTTGTTTTACTTGTCTTGAACGGGAGAATACTCCAGAGATAACCGCGAACAGTCGAGCTATCAACGAGCTCATCCTTGCCGCCTCCGCCGATGATGCGGGTCAGGATACTCCCATTGACATTGCCCTCAACTTTTGCGAAGTCATCACCGTCTTCGAGGTAGAGGCGTATCTCGCGCGTATCGTTTCTATCGAAGGTACGGGTAAAGAACGGCGCACCTTTTTTACCGCCGTTATCTTTATCACGTTTGAAGAGCATGATACTAACGCTGTCGTCATTCACTCGAGATATTTCTGCGAACTCATTTTTCTCGCTTCCATATACGTCAACATAGCGCACCATGTTCGTGTAGTATTCATCAATGGCAGTTGCGAATTTATCGCGGCGTGAGCGCATCATCTTTATCATCTTCTCGCCTTCTTTCTCGAACATCTCCGGCGGCAACTGCTTTACCGATTCTTCGATGAGTTCATCGGTGAGCTTTGAGAGGATAAATGTTTTGAGCGAATCCCAGACCGGTTTCTCAAGTGATGAGAGAAATCTTCTATCTTGGTGACGACCGCTCCAGGTGAGGTCTGCGATCCATGGATAGTTATCATCGCAGCTTTCTATCTGCGGTACGTTTTGTGCGACGAAGAACGGTACGATGCCTGTGTATCGGGAGAACGTCTGATCACGTTCAAGTTCTAATGGAGTAAAGATGGTCTTGGCTCCGCTCTTCTTTGCTGACCAGCGCCATTTATCCGAACCTCTATCCCACTCACCAAGATAGATATCCATCATGCGTACTTTCAGGTAGTGTACTGCATCAATAGCATTGTCGTTGTCTTCCTGAAGCTTTTCGAGGACTGTCGTTGTGCTTAGGGTCTTCGTTTCGTCGAGGTATCCTCTTGCTATTGCTTCGGGTTTTGTTTCCTGTAGTAGACCGATCGCACCGCCGAACTCGGCTTTATACTCTCCGAGCTTATCATCTACCGGAAGTGCGACGATGCTATATCCGGCATTATCAAGATCAACTTCGCTAAGGATAGGTGCAGTGACAAGTAATGCGAATGGATTTGTTGTCCCGACAAAATCATCAGCAATGCCTCCGACGAATGATGCATGTATCCTGCCATCAACGACGGACTTTGCCCCCATATTCAGCGCACTGAATACATATTCCTTGCCGTCGCCTCCTTTGAATCGGAGTGCCTTTGGCGACTGCCCGCTAGCCGGCGGCAACGGACGCAAGCCGCTTGCATATCTGCCGAGATCGAGTGTCTCGATGTCTATCGGCGTCGTCCATAGTGTGCGCCATGAACTTCCGAAGAGGAAACGGTGGAAGAACCCTGCCCCGAACTCGGGACCGGGGATAACTTTTTGCTGTGCTTCCTCTTGTGCAAAAGCAGAAAGAGTAACAATACTAATAAAAAAGACGAATATAGCTCTTCTTGTCATTGAAGGAATATGCCAATACGAGATGTAGAAGAGGGGTGCATAGGCAAAAATACGAAGAAGTAGAGGTGGATTCACGAGGGACGAAGAAAAAAGAGCGTAAATTTGCATAACTTTTACACTCATTTATAGGAGTATTCTAATTATGAAAAGATTTCTACAGCTTTCAGTTCTTGTTTTTCTAACGACTATTTCTGCTTCAGCATTTGCACAAGCAAAGATCGTTGTTACATTTGGCAACTTTGCATACAACCCGGAAACATTACCAACTGTAAGCATCGGTGATACTATCGAATGGAAAGGTGATTTTGCGAAGCACCCGCTCACATCCGATACTATACCTGCAGGCGCAATGCCCTTTGGCAAAACAAGCGGTAATACTCCGTACCAATATGTTGTCACACATGAGGGCTTCTACTCTTTCTTTTGCGCCTTCCATGGCACTACGCAGGATATGAAAGGAAGATTTACAGTAGTAATCAACAGCGTAAAGAATGCACCTTCGGCGAGCGGCGTCAAGCTTGAGCAGAACTATCCGAACCCTGTTTCAGGCCAGACGAATATTGGATTCTCGTTGGAGAAGGCAACTGACGTTACGCTTTCGCTTTATACTAGCACAGGAGAATTCGTGAAGTCACTTGCAACAGGCACATTCGATGCGGGAAAGCAATCGGTAGCTGTTGACGCTTCTACATTACCAAATGGCGTGTACTTCTACCGCCTAAACGCAAACGGTGAGACGCTTGCGGGGCAGATGGTTGTTACGAAGTAAGTGTATTCTTGATCCGAAGACGGGCATGCCAGCGGCATGCCCCTACGGGTTAATTCTTTATGAAGACTGCACTGCCGCGTTTGGCAGCCGTCTCTATCCGAATGATGTAGCTTCCTGCTACAAATGAGCTGACATCGAGTGTCCTCATGAGCGACTCCCCTGCCATCTGATTTTCCGCATGTATTACTTTCCCGAGCATATCAAGCACTTCAATGCTTATCTCTTCGGCTTCGCCGAATGATGTAAGATCAAGGTTGAGTTTATCTTTCACGGGGTTCGGATAGAGTGTAAGTTCTGTCTTTGCTTTATTATCATTTGCAACAGAGTTCATCGGAACGATGATGAACGTACTGGTAGCATAC
>DATDEW010000295.1:0-3541 GCA_036522935.1 Kapaibacterium sp. (SeqCode) | reverse complement strand
TGCTTCTGTGTAGAAGCCCTCGATACCGTAGCCGGCACTGAACTTCACAAGGTTATTACCCTCTGTAATAGTTTTTGAACGAGGAGCCTGGAATATCGGTGGATTAATAACGAACTCCTGCTCTTGCAGCTGAACATACTCCCTCATATATGGTGAGCGGAAGAGAATCTTTACACCAAGCTTCTTGCCTTCATGCTCAAGGAAGACCGGGGTAAACTCAACCGTTGGTTCATCAACAGTTTTGAAGTCAGCGCCATCTAATGTTAACTTGATGCGATAAGAGCCGTTGAGCTCTGCATACTTACCGTTGACCTTAAATGGAACGCGTGTATAAGGGGTAACAGTATACTTGTTCGTCTCTTCGTCAACTTCTGTCGGGAAGTACATTGCACTGTCTCCGGCAACAGGGGTCAATGGCTTGACAGTTACAGTGAATTGCCCGTTGGCGATATCTTTCGCGCCACCACCACGATTTGCCTTGGCTTGATAACGAACAGTGTATCCTTGTCCGGCTTCACCACTATTCGGTTTATAGAACCAATACCAGTTTGTATCACCCTCAGGTTGTCTGATTTCTCCGGGACCTTCAGTCTTGGTGATAACTACACCTTTTGACTGTGCACCTTCAATACGGATCGGGTTCGGAAGCTCAATTCCAGGGAATGAGTTAAAGTCAGAGAGTCCGGGCAATGCAGCAAGCTGATCAAAGACCTTTGCTTCGGGGCGTTTTACATCTACGACAAATTCGTTATTACCAATGTTCGTCGAGAAGTCACGGTACTGATCGCTCAAGAGCGAATCAATATAGCCGCGAAGCTGAACATTCTCGGCAATACCGTTCTTCACTTCTTTCAACTCTTTTACGGTCAGCTGAACAGCGCCGATCTTAACCGTATCATTCTCTGATGCACCGGGTGCCACACCAATAACCTGATTGGTACGGGCACTAAAGCGAAGCTTATAAATACCTTCTCCGTAAGAAGGTTTGAATTTGTAGTTAAAGATATAATCTTGACCAACTTTTACGCGTGGATAGAGCGCTGTATCACCGGTGATAAGCAAACTATCAACGCGAGAATCGTTGCGGTAAATAGCAAGCGAAAGATCGTTAACTGAATCGCGAGACGGATCAGAGACGCGTACTTTCACGAGGAATTCGCGCTCCGGCTCTTTCGGGTCACCGAGCGTCATGGACTGGTTTGACGTGCTCGAAAGTGAGGTTTGAGAACCACGCAAAGCATTGATGATCGTTTCAGCGATCAACTGAATGCGTTTATTCTTCTGTCGCAATGACTCCTGCTCCTTCTTCAAGTGCTCTTCGGCTTCATCGCGTTCTACGATGATGATGAGGAGTTCTAGAAGAACAGCGAGGTAGAGGATAAAATAGACTCCGCCCTTACCTTTTGACATAGATACTTACCTTTAGTTTGTATATCGGAGAAACAACACTTGCCGTGCACTGTTTTGTGAAGAACAGATTCCGACCTTATTTACTCATTAGTCTTTCAACCATTTTCGCTATGATGTCAAGTTCTATATTGACCTTGTCACCTTCGCGAAGCCACTGGAAAATCGTTTCGCTGTATGTATGGGGTATGATCGCTATTTTTATGACGCTGCCCACAACTTCAGCAACTGTCAAACTTACACCGTTAATAGCGATAGACCCACGGGGAATAATGTAACGCATATATTCTTGCGGCACCTCAACAAAGAACTCCCAACTTCCGCCTCCGGCACTTATGACCTCTTTAACCGTAGCAAGTCCGTCAATATGACCTTGCACAAGATGTCCGCCCAGACGAGTTGAGAGCGTAGCCGCGCGCTCCAAATTTACATGATCCCCAACTTTCAAAGAGCCAAGCGTCGTTTTTTTTAGTGTTTCTGCGACTGCCCACGCCGCGAAACGGGGGAAATCAGTTGATGTGACAGTTAAACAGACGCCATTAACTGCAATAGAATCATCAACTTTAAGTTCGTCGAGCACTTTTTCTGCACTAAATAATAGACGCAGAGACGAATCTATCTCTTCTAATACAACACACGTGCCGATTTCTTCAATTATTCCGGTGAACACCTAAAATAGTTGATATTTTTTTCTTTTTTTCGAGGAATAGACACTTTACTCACCCCTCTTTAATGCTCTGAAGTATTTCTTCAGCAACACGCAATGCCTCAAGTCCGTCTTTTCCGCTCACGATCGGCTTTGTATTCTTGATGATCGCATCGCGAAATAGCTCTAGCTCATGCTTGAGCGGATTAATATCTTTGACCGTTGGCTTCTCGTAGATGATATTGAGCTTCTTATCAGCTCGCTCGATCTCGCCAAGATTGAACATAAGCGAGACACTCTTTTTGGCTTCATCATCACCGGTAAGACGAAATACCTCGGAGACTCGCGCTGCGAAGTCAACAGAGAGGTATGCATCGCGTTCAAAGATACGAAGTTTTCGCATCGGATTTTGCGAAATGCGACTTGCGGTTACATTTGCAACGGCACCATTAGCGAATTTTATCCGTGCATTTGCTATATCTATTTCATCAGAAACAACTGCAACACCCGATGCATCAACACTGATAACCTCGCTCCCTGCAAGAGAGAGGATAACATCAATGTCATGGATCATCAGATCCAGCACGACAGCGACATCTGTCCCCCTTGGCTTGAACTGCGCTAGGCGGTGTGACTCGAAAAATCTTGGCTCGGTGATGTACTCTTCGATCGAGAGTAGTGCCGGATTGAACCGCTCGATATGCCCGACCTGTATCTTCACACCTTTGCGCTCTGCAAGGCGGATAAGATCTGCAGCTTCGGATGTCGTGTTCGTTATCGGCTTCTCGATAAGGACGTGCTTCCCTTTCTCGATGGCAAGCCGCGCTGTTTCGTAATGCGAGAATGTCGGAGTTACAATAGAAACTGCATCTACTTCATCAAGGATATGCTTGAGATTATCAAATACCCTTACTTCATGCTCTCGCGCGACCTTCCCGGCTTCTTTTGTATCGAGATCATAGATGCCGACAAGCTGCACGTCGCGGACTTCCTTCCAGAGCCGCGTATGAACTTTGCCAAGATGCCCTACACCTATGACGCCTACTTTCAAACTCATATTAAAATGTTGTGCCTAAACTAATGACATACCTGAATCCAAAGTTCTCCATGCCGTCGTCAGGTTTACTAAGAAAGAATGGGAAATAAATACCTATTTTCGGAATGCTCGCATATTCTTCAGCAACACCTTGCAATTGCCAAGGTAACCAGGAAAGTAGATCGAGTCTGAGGCCGATACCGGCATCAACCACAATATCTTCATAGTAACTACCATCTGAATATGCGATCCGTCCGTATGCAGCATCACCAAAAAGCAACGGCTTAACTGATGCCGGGAGCCACCCCATAGATGCTAGTGGATTAGGTATTAACAACTCTCCTGATATTCCTCCGCCACCTTCGGGCACAACAGAAGCATTTTTATACCCCCTTGCCCCTGCCCCGCCTTCCATATAAAAATGGGCTTGTTCCGAGAAATGCCTATCGATA
>DATDEW010000294.1:0-5918 GCA_036522935.1 Kapaibacterium sp. (SeqCode) | reverse complement strand
TGAACAAGTTCTCGTGCAACTTCAGCGAAGCGCTCCGGCAGCCAGCGCTTGTTCCAGTGCTTTGCGCCAGGGCAGAGTGCGGCACGCTTTTGTTTTACTATGCCAGCTAGCTCAATTCGTGGTGCGTTATCATCATCAAAGACGCCGAGCTCTATTGCCGTCTCAAAATATCTTCCGATAATATCGGGTGTATCTTTCAAGAGGTTCAGTTTGAACTTGACAAAGAGCCATCGTTTAAGCGTGCGCTTGTCGATAACAAGTACTTTCTTCCCGAACTTGCTGCGGATGCGCTTTGAGCGGAGGACGTTATGAATATCAAGGACCACATCATACTCACCACCCTTCATGTTCTCATCATAGATAATGACGTTCGTGATCGAGCCGAAAAGCGATACTATCTCCGCAAATTCTTTCTTGACAAGAAAATCAATTTGCGCATCAGGATATACCTCACGCAGTGCGTGACAAAGCGGTTCGCTCAGGATGACATCGCCCAAAGAAGAGAGCCGTATGATGAGTATCTTTTTAATTTGAAACGTTGTTAAGTTTCTTACGATATAGTGCAATATGAAGAAACAAACAACGCTCGGAGAGCTGAAAAAGTCCGGTTACAAAACGCTCCCCGTTAAAGAGGAAATTCGCCGCAATCTCATCACAAAGCTCGAAGCCCGTGAGCCGCTTTTCCCCGGCATCATCGGCTATGATGATACGGTCATCCCGCAGCTTGTCAATGCACTCCTTTCTAAGCATGACATTATCCTCTTAGGTCTGCGCGGGCAGGCAAAGACGCGCCTCTCGCGTATGCTTGTCGCACTACTCGATGAGTGGACACCAATTGTTAAGGGCAGCGAGGTCAATGATGACCCGTTCGCACCGATATCTTATCATGCGACGAAGCTCATTCGTGATGCAGGTGACGAGACACCAATCGAGTGGATCCACCGCGATGAGCGCTACGGCGAGAAACTTGCGACGCCTGACGTGACGATCGCCGATCTTATCGGTGACATCGACCCGCTCAAAGCGGCACATGAGCGTTTGCATTATTCACATGAAGGAGCGATACACTTCGGCATTATCCCAAGAACGAACCGAGGCATCTTTAATATTAATGAGCTTCCTGATCTTCAGCCAAGGATACAAGTAGGACTATTTAATATCATGGAAGAGCGCGACATTCAGATTCGCGGTTTCAAAGTTCGCATCCCGATAGATGTGTTAATGCTCTTCACGGCAAACCCGGAGGATTATACGAATCGCGGAAATATCATTACACCGCTCAAAGACAGAATTGATTCGCAGATAGTCACACATTATCCGGAAGCGATAGAGGATGCGATCTTGATCACAGACCAAGAAGCATGGATAAACCGCTCAGGCGAAGAAGGACTTGTCGTACCTCATTACTTCAAGGAGATAATCGAGCAGATCGCATTTGAAGCGCGTGGTTCGGATTTTGTTGACCAAAAGTCAGGTGTATCGGCGCGACTAACCATCAGCGCAATGGAGAATCTTGTTTCCAATGCAGAGCGCCGTGCTATTACTAACAGTGATAAGATCATCGTACCACGAATAACAGATATTGCATTTGTTATTCCTTCTATCACCGGTAAAGTAGAACTTGTTTTTGAAGGTGAAGAAGAAGGGATTGTAAAGATAGCGAAAGCGCTTGCAGGCCGCGCAGTGAAAACGACATTTGCAAAATACTTTCCTGATCCCCTTGCCAAAGCAAAGCGCGGTGTGCAAGAGCAGAAACCAAGCGAGTATGATGAGATACTTTCATGGTTTGCGGCGGGGAATGCCGTCACACTTACCGACATGATGAGTTTTGATGCATATGCAAAAGAACTATCGCGCGTACCACGACTGAAAGAGCTTACAGCCAAACATATCCAAATTCCTGAAGCAGACCGATTCTCTCTTGCCAGTGCAATGGAATTCGTCCTCGACGGATTGCATCAGCATTCAAAACTTGCCAAGAACGAGTCCTTCGGCTCCAACCGGATCAGTTACGGGGATATGATCGGTTCGATATTTGCAGGCAACTTCGCCAGTGAAGAAGAGGAAGAAGACGAGGAGTATTAAGAGCAACCACCAAGGCAGAAAGACACCAAGTTCACCAAGAATTTCTTTGTGATCTTGGTGCCTTTGCGTCTTGGTGGTAAAAAATCTTAAGAACCCCTATCGCTAACTCGCTGTTTTCTCGCACTGCTATTACATACTTTAAGAAGATAATGTCAACACGAGGACCTGTTTCCAATTTTATCGAGCATCACTATCGCCACTTCAACGCCGCAGCGCTTATGGATGCTGCGAAAGGATATGAGACGCATTTACTAGAGGGCGGCAAGATGCTTGTCTCTCTGGCGGGCGCAATGAGCACAGCCGAGCTTGGCATTTCCCTTGCCGAGATGATCCGTCAGGATAAGGTCGCCATCATTTCCTGCACAGGAGCGAACCTCGAAGAAGACATTATGAATCTCGTCGCGCATTCACACTATAAGCGCGTACCGAACTATCGCGACCTCTCGCCGAAAGAAGAGTGGGAATTACTCGAAGGCGGATTTAACCGTGTGACCGATACTTGCATCCCTGAAGAAGAGGCATTCCGCCGCATTCAGAAGCATATCTTCAAGCTCTGGAAGGATGCACAGGATAACGGTGAGCGTTACTTCCCGCATGAGTACATGTACAAACTTCTTCTCTCGGAAGTGATGAAGGAGAATTACGAGATACCTGTCGAGCATTCATGGATGATCGCTGCGGCTGAAAAGAATTTGCCTATCATCGTGCCGGGTTGGGAAGATTCAACGATGGGAAATATCTTTGCATCGTATTGCATCAAGGGCGAACTGAATGCTTCTACGATGAAGAGCGGCATCGAGTATATGGTTTGGCTTTCAGATTGGTACCGCAAGAATTCAGGAGGAAAGGGCGTTGGCTTCTTCCAAATTGGCGGCGGCATTGCGGGCGACTTCCCGATATGCGTCGTGCCGATGATGTATCAGGATTTGGAGTGGCATGACGTGCCGTTCTGGAGCTACTTCTGCCAGATATCTGACTCTACGACAAGCTATGGCTCGTATAGCGGTGCAGTCCCGAACGAGAAGATAACCTGGGGTAAGCTCGACATCAATACACCGAAGTATATTGTCGAGAGCGATGCGACTATCGTAGCTCCGCTAATCTTTGCTTGGTTATTAGGTTGGTAAACTTTTAGACTATATAATAATAGAAAAGCCCGACTCATCGTCGGGCTTTTTATTTTTAGAGTGCGGGAGGGGGGACTTGAACCCCCACACCTTTCGGCGCTACCACCTCAAAGTAGTGCGTCTGCCATTTCGCCACTCCCGCAGCTTTTTTCAAGCGTCGTAATAACTGTTTGGGCTTTATGGTAGTTCCGAGCATGCAGATTTTACCCCAAATAGCGCGAAGCGTGATAACTTTACCTTAAACCGACTATAACCACGCCCACCGTAACGGAATACAACGCAAAGCGTATTTGTTTGAAAACAATGAACATGTCACATTCTTTTACGACGCTTTCACCAATAGCGAAGCACATGAGAAAAGTACTACCGCAACTGCTCCTTTGCGTTGGGCTTTTATCATGTAAGCAGGAGTCGGTCGTTCATCCCGAGCGAAAAGATATTATCGAGGCGGTGTATGCTTCAGGGAGTATCATCCCCAAAGATGAGTATATGGTCAACTCACTTGTGCTTGGTACTGTAGTAGAAAAGAGAGTAACAGAAGGTGACTCTGTTGGTGCAGGGACGATACTCTATGTATTACGAAATACCTCTCCAACCGATAGATATGCTGCCGCACAACAGGCATATCAGAATGCCCAAGCAAATCTATCAGAGAATTCACCTATCATAGCAGAGCTTAAAATTGCCGCACAAAATGCGGAGTCTAAATTCCGCGTTGACTCGCTCGAACTGAACCGATATAAAAAACTACGGGCTGAAGGTGCTATCACCGCATCACAATTTGATGCAATCTCCAACGGATATACTATATCCGATAACATGCGACGTTCAGCACAAGAACGGTTACGCTTAACGCTACAAGATCTGCGAGTCGCCAGAGCAAATGCGAAGAGCATGATGAGCGCTGCAGGTAACGACCTCGATAATTATTCAATTAAGAGCGATGGCAACGGGTTTGTCTTTCAGCTCTTCAAAGAGGTTGGCGATGCTGTTCGTTTAGGTGAGCAAGTGGCATTGCTTGGGGCAAAGAGCGAACGGACGATTCGCCTGGCTGTTGACCAACAGGATATTGAGAAAGTAAAAGTAGGTCAGGAAGTGCTTGTCCGCACTGATGTAACTGGTGCAGATATTCATAAGGCGACGATCTCGAAGATCTACCCGGTTATGAATCCTGCTGACCAGACCTTCCGCGTTGATGCAGTATTTACCGATACGATTCCCACACAGTTTGTCCATAGCTCGGTCGAAGGTAACATCATTATAAAAGAAAAGAAGAATGCTCTCATCATCCCTCGCTCTGCACTCTTGCAAGGTGATAGCGTTAAAGTAAAGATTGATGGCGAGGAGAAGACTGTTCACGTCACGACTGGCATTATGAGCATTGATAGAGTAGAGATACTCTCCGGCATTGATGAGAAGGCAGAGATCATCGAGCCAACGATAAAGAAGTAATGTCACTTCGAGTAAACATCAGTATAGCCAAAACACATTTGCTCTCTCGCAAGAAGCAATCGCTTATTGCTATGCTCGGTGTGACGTTCGGCATAGCAATGTTTATCCTGATGATAAGCTTCATGAAAGGTGTGAATCAGTTCTTAGAAGATACCATGCTTTCTTCTACACCTGATATTCATATCTTTAATGATGTATCTACCGATTACTCACGCTCAATAACGGCTGATTACTTTGCAGGGCAGTCAAAAGAAGTAATAGTCCATCACCCAAAGCCAAAACAAATTAACCGTAATATCAAGAATGTAGAGAAGATACTTGCCGACCTGAAGAAAGACCCCGATGTTTTTGCTATCTCTCCGCAATTAAGCACACAAGTGTTCTATACCTATGGTCCCGTTCAGATCAATGGGTATATCAATGGGGTAGATATTATGCAGGAAGCTGCGCTCTATCATGTTGATGAGAAGATCGTAAGTGGGCATATCGAGCAGCTTCTAACGACCGATAACGGAATACTTATGGGAGTCGGGCTTGCCAATAAGCTCAATGTGAAAGTAGGCGATATTGTCCGTCTTGCAACTCCAACGGGTACGTCAATGCGTTTTCGCATCGTGGGTATCTTTAAGATCGGTATTGGCCAAATAGACAATGTGAAGAGTTATGTCTCTACTGCAAGTGTCCAGCAGCTACTTGGAAAAGAACGCAGCTATATTACTGACCTTGATATAAAGCTCAAAGACCTGAACATCGCCCGACCAAAAGCCGCTATCTATGCCGCAAAATATGGCTACAAAGCGGACGATTGGGAAACAGCAAACGCATCTGTTATGGCAGGAAATCTTGTTCGTGATATACTTACCTACGTGGTGAGCGCGACGATGCTTATCGTTGCCGGATTTGGTATCTATAATATCATGAACATGACCATCACGAATAAGATGAAGGATATTGCCATCTTAAAGGCACAAGGGTTTGCACGAAAAGATATTATTCAGATATTTTTATCGCAGTCGCTTGCGATCGGTGTTCTTGGAGCGTTCACCGGTATTATTCTTGGATACTTGTTGTCGTTTGCACTCTCGAATGTGCCATTTCCGGCAAATGAGTTTTTGGGGTTAAAGTATTTTCCCGTCATCTTCCGTTCATGGTTCTATATCTTCGGGATGATATTTGGTATTATTACCACTTTTTCTGCAGGTGTATTGCCATCAATAAAAGCATCGAAGATAGATCCTGTCGTTATTCTCCGAG
>DATDEW010000293.1:0-3864 GCA_036522935.1 Kapaibacterium sp. (SeqCode) | reverse complement strand
ATTCAGGTTTGCCGCCAAAAGGGGCTGGGGTTACGAAGCATATAAAAGTGCTTTCCGGAGCGAACGGCAGGATCTATGGCGGGATGAACTTTGGAGATGGCACAGGGATGCCTTACTACTCTTCGGATATGGGCGAAACCTGGAATCAGGATACTCTCGGTGCCCCTGCTCATGCGCTAGGGTGGGCCGGATTGCCAGCGGTGTCTGATATATATACCTGGGGACACTGGGTATATGTTTCTTGGGATTCACCGAATGCATATGATATAAAAACCTTCGATGGCCCATTCACCCGCAATACATTCATGTCTTCGGGCATAAATCACCCGCAAGGACGATGTGCCAAAGGAGACACATTATTTATTGCATCAAATAAATTCTACTACACAGTTGATGGAGGCGCAACATTTACTACACCTGCAAATACAGGATATCCGAGTGTTGGAGGTCAGTTACTCATTGATGGCAAAAGAATCTACATGATCGGTCGTGAAGTATGGAACGGACCGTTCTATATTTATTATACTGAAGATAATGGTGAAAATTGGGTGAAGATAGATGTTACTTCGCTTAGTTCGCGCAAGGACATAGGAGGGACGTACTATAAACAATCAGCATATTTTATAAAAGATAACAATATGTGGTTTGCCTTTGGTATGGATAAATTTGATGCCCCGCCAAATATCTGGAGATCAACGGATCTTGGTGCAACGTGGTCGCCTGACACGCTCGGTATTCCAAAGAGTTATGTAAATGGCGCTACCGGATTTGCATATTCAAATGATGGTACGCTGTGGTGTGCCCCAAGTTATCAAGATATTTATAAGCAAAAGATAGATGCCGGTACAGGTGGCGGAAATAACGTTACCGTTGCACCGGGACTATTACTACCTCCTGATATGCAACAGATATCTGGCACAGATGCTACGCTCGTTTGGGGCAGCGTTCCGAATGCGGTAAAGTATCACTTACAAGTTGCGACTGATGCTGCGTTCACAACGATCATCACAGACGATGCAACGCTCACCGATACTTCTAAAACTATAACATCACTCGGAGCGAACACTACATACTATTGGAGAGTAAGTGGCATCAGTAGCGAAGGGCAAGCAGGGCCGTGGGCAGGGATGCGCTCATTTATTACGATGGCTTCTGGTGTTGCTTCGGAAGAACATAGTAATATTTCCATCTCACCAAATCCTGCTAGTGATCATCTTACCATTGAATTTGGTACAGCTCAAGTATCATCAGTTGATATCTATGATATACTTGGCAATCACGTTCTTCATTCAGATGCTCAAGGTATAACTAAACTGGTATTGCCTGTTTCTAACTTCGTACCCGGTAGTTATACAGTTCGGATCAACGATAAAAATACTGGCATAGCGATACGAAGAATACTTATTCAGTAATTCGTTGTAAAACCTCATGTTTCCTCGGAAAACCCGTCGCAAAGACGGGTTTTCTTCGTTTTGGGTTGTAACTATTCACCCTCTGGGGAGTTTTATATGTATCAACATGAAACGCTTATGAGATACTTTGCTGCAATTTTTTTCCTTTTCGCGGCTATAACCGCATCTGCACAACTTACCGTCCACGAATGGGGTACGTTCACAACGCTTCGTGGCAGTGATGGGAGTGTTCTGTCAGGGTTGTATATTGAAGAGGAGCAGCTTCCTCCGTTCGTCTATCATCATCCGGGCTTTTCGCCTGACCCTATCATCCAGACAAATGGCTACAGACCTGTGAAAGATGTAACGGTAAAGATGGAAACACCGGTACTCTATTTCTATTCACAAATAGAGAAGAATGTAAAAGTACACGTTGATTTCCCAAATGGCACGATATCACAATGGTACCCCGAGCGTTCGGGCGGCGAACTGACACCCACAAGCGATACTCTTGACCTTGGCAAACCAATGGCAGGATCGATCGATTGGGATGTGACCGTTCTTGCTCCTGATACGAAAGAGACATATACTGAAAATCAGAATATCAATTTGAAATGGTATCACCCAAGACAAACCGATGCCAATCTTGTGAAAAATCATACTGGTCAGGTTGAGAAATATCTGTTCTATCGGGGACTTGCTAATTTTTCGCTTCCTATTGAGATCCACTGGAATGACAAAAATACTCTAGAAGTAAAAAATTCTTCCAACTGGGATGTTCCATTCATATACATTTATGATTATACAGAAAACAATCAAATTCGTATTTGGGGTACAGGTCCAATGGTTACGGGTGAGACAAAGACATTTACAAAGCCAGATACTACCTACGGGTATGATCAAGGCACACCGGCATACCAAAAGTTCAGACAGGCACTTCAGGATGCTGGTCTAACATACAAGGAAGCTGAGTCAATGCTCCAGACATGGACAGACGGCTACTTTCAGACTCAGGGATTCAAAGTCTTCTGGGTAGTACCAAGAGCGCTAACGGATATGATACTTCCTATTAACATTATACCTGTACCTGATTCGCTTGAACGAGTGCTTGTTGGAAAATCAGAGATTATGACACCTGCACTTGAAGCAGAACTTGTCGCAGATTACAAAACCGAGAATATGGAGAAATGGAAAAACCATCATTACTATCATGCATTTATACAGCGTATTGGACAACTTGCACAGTTATCAGTCGAGCATACTTCATCAAAGAGCAGTTATACTCTTGCCCCTAATCCTGCGACAAGCTATACACATATATTCGGGAAAGAGAATGATATGATGAGTATTTCCATCCGTACCCCACTTGGAGTTGAAGTGATGAATACGGTTACAAGCGGTGCCATTGATATTCATTCGCTTGCATCAGGGATGTATTTTGTAACAGTATCAGCAAACGGTAAAACCGAGACATTGAAGCTCGTCAAAGAATAGAGAACCGTTCTGCTATAATATTGCTTCTTTCTATATATACTATAAGAGGTTTATATGAAAAAGCCGAGCTTACTCTTTGCACTCTTTGCTGTAATACTTTTCGTTCATAGCGCTTTCGCCGGAGAGGAAGCAGCTAAAAAACAGATGAATGAACGATTATCATCTCTGAAAACTGTCGATAAAACGCTTGAAAATCTTGTCATACAGGCACCTCCAAAACAGTCTTCAAAAAGTGAGTTGGAGAAGTGGCGCAGTCAAACACAGTGGTTCTCCGTTACGAGAAAAAGACTCTCTGATTATCAATCAGATCTCGTCAAGACAAAGCAAGGTGAAACATTAGAGATGCACATGATGAAGATGAATGAGCAATTCCTTGCGCTCAAAGAAGGTACTATGGTCGAAAGTCGCAAATTCCAGACACTCTCAAATGCCTCTAAATCACGGCATGATATTGCGCTGAATGCGATACGAAATATGAAGTAATGTCTACTTCATTCTTTCAATAAGTGTTTTCAAGTTCAATTTCATCTCTTCTTGTGAGAGGTTTATCCTTTCTCCATGCCCCGGCAACACCCATTCAAACTCATAGTTGAGCAATTTTTCCATTGAACGTGCCTGTTCATGCCAAGAGTACCATGCAACACTACGACCGGCACTAAGTGACTTACGGTTTCGGCTCCACCAAAGGTGATCCCCGGTAAAGAGATACTTCTTTTTGTATAATAGAACACATGAACCACGTGTATGTCCCGGTGTGTGGATGATTCGTATATCCTTATCGAAGAATACATCCTCTTCCCCATCCAAAACTATCTCCGCATCGGGTTGTGCATGAAGTTCAAGTTGGTGGATGATACGTTTTGCTCCAAAGTGTTTGGCATATCTATCGGCATCGGCAACATCATCCTGGTGAGTAAGGAAGATGTGAGATAGCCCACCGGCATTTTCAAAACGCTTTACAATTTGCGGCATCCACTTT
>DATDEW010000292.1:0-2250 GCA_036522935.1 Kapaibacterium sp. (SeqCode) | reverse complement strand
GCTGTTGCCAAAGGTGCTGCTTCTGAAGGAGGCGGTTCTGTGGGTGTTACGGCAGAGGTCTATGCCGCTCGTGACCGCGAAACGAACCAATATATCACCCGTGAAGTAAAAGTAAAAAGTCATGTTGATCGGCTCATGGAGCTTATTGATCTGGCTGATGCCTATATTGCAGTAGGTGTCTCGCCCGGTACTCTCGTTGAAGTCGTTACCTGTTGGGACTATATGATCAAAAGCTTTATCCCGGTAAAGCCGATAGTGCTCATAGGTGATGAATGGAGAGCATTGTGTGATGTACTTTTCACACAGGAATTCTACATTGGCAAATGCAAGATGATAAAGATCGTTGATACGGCCGATGATGCATTTGACCACCTCATAGATGTATTCGGCGCACAGGAGAAACTCCCCGAGCTTGAGGTTATTGTCGGGTAGTTACTTTTTGAATTACATCTCTCGGATTCGCGTTTGAATCCCGATGAATACTGAACCACGAACCGAAAGTTCGCTTTATGTCGTCGGACGTCGTGCCGCGCTTGAGCTGTTGCATACCGAAGAAGGCCGCGCACGAATCGAAAAGCTCTACATCATGCACGGTGAACGAACCGGTCCGCAGATGGCAGAGATACTCCACTTTGCCCGTACCAACAAGATCGCTATGGGCGAGCTTGACCGTCGTAAATACCAAGAACTCGAGAAACGAGAAGCAAAAGGTGTTGATACACAGGGTGTAATGGTGCTTTTGCGTCATGCCAACTACTTCGAGCTTGATGATATCCTTGGTGAGAAACGTACAAAGACGACCGCACCGCTTATTATTGCACTCGATGGCATTGAAGACCCTCATAATATAGGAGCTATCATCCGTTCAGCCGAAGCATTTGGCGCTGATGCAGTACTTCTGCCTGTTCGGGGCGCTGTACTTACACCTGCCGTATTCAAGACGTCAGCCGGAGCGGCTTTACACATTCCTATTGTAAAGTACCAGAACTTACCCGAGCTTATGTTCCGGATCAAAGAGGAATTCTTTATTAAGTGTGTTGGACTTGCTGGTGAAGCGACAGAAGATATTTCTGCAGTCGATACATCCGAAGGAGTATGCCTTATTATCGGCAGCGAAGAAAAGGGCTTGCATCATTTGGTCCGAAAGCGCTGCGACTTATTAGCAAAGATACCGATTACAGGGAAGACAGCTTCACTTAATGCAAGTGTTGCAGCGGCAGTAGCTCTCTATGCAGTTTTGAGCAGCAGGTAACCGTACTTATTGCCAAACTGTAACTGGTATACCACATTGCACTTACAGCTGAATCTTATTGACTGGTGAGGGTGTTAATTCACACTCGTATTTTCACTTAACCTATTACTAACGCAAACTCTCGTATCTATGAAAGCATTGAAAGTCATTCTCTTTATTCTCCTCGGCATCGTCGGGGTACTCCTGATATTAATGGCAGTTGCCCCAACAAAGATGAACTCAGAGCGTAGTGTTGTCATTAACGCTCCTAAAGAAGTGGTCTGGAATAATATTGTCATGTTCGCAAACCAACACAAATGGTCTCCTTGGGATAAAAAAGACCCGAACATCAAGATCACCATCGAAGGTGTTGACGGTACTGTCGGTGCTGTTAATAAATGGGAAGGCAATGACAGCGTTGGCTCCGGCGAGCAAACAATGAAGAAGATCACGCCAATGACTGCTATCGAATCAGAACTTCACTTTATAAAGCCGTGGGAAAATACTGCACAAGCTTACTTCAATGTTGTTGATGCAGAAGGCGGCGTAAAAGTCTCATGGGGCTTTAAGGGCGAGATGTCGCGGCCATTCAATATCTTTGGCTTATTCATGGATATGGATAAAGCTATTGGTGCTGACTTTGAACAGGGGCTTGCAAACTTGAAAGCACTTTGTGAAGCAGAAGCAGCAAGCAGTGCAAAAACGTATGAAATTAAGGAGGTCACCACAGGTCCTCGGACAGTAGTCGGGCATAAAGAAACGATAGAGATGAATGCTATCTCTGATTACTATGCCCAGTGGATGCCAAAAGTATTTGATGCTATAAAAGCAGCAGGCCTGAAGATGGCAGGCGCTCCGGTAGGATTATACTATACATGGGATGAAAAGGCCATGAAGACCGAGCTCATGGCTGCGATCCCTGTCAGCGGTGCAAAAGGTAAGGTCGGAATATTTGAAACCGTTGAAGTAAAAGGAGGCAAGACATTAGTTGTTGATTTTTACGGCGATTACTCCCAGAT
>DATDEW010000291.1:0-5680 GCA_036522935.1 Kapaibacterium sp. (SeqCode) | reverse complement strand
ATGTCGTCTTCATGTTTCATGAATGGTGGGGACTCAACGACTACGTAAAAGCTGAAGCCGAACGTATCAGTAAAACGCATGATGTAATGGTCGTAGCTCTAGATCTGTATGATGGGAAAGTAGCCACGACACGCGATGATGCAGCGAAGTATATGCAGGAAATGGCTACGAGCGGACGAGGGTCAACTATAACAGCCGGTGCATTCGAGCTATACAAACCAGACACTTTATTCGCTATAGACACTTTTTACGTACCTCAACGAGATATTATTACCATCGGATGGTGTCTTGGTGGTTCATGGTCTATGAAAGCGGCACTCCTTCCTGAAAATGAACATGTGGTTGGATGTGTTATCTACTATGGAATGCCTGAGACAAATGCCGATGCACTCAAGAACCTTCACGCACCTATCCTTGGTATTTTTGCGAACAAAGACAAGTGGATAACACCCGAAGTGGTCTCGAACTTTGAAGCAGCAATGACAAAAGCAAAGAAGCCCCTGACACTTAGAACATACGATGCCGATCATGGCTTTGCAAATCCAAGCAATCCAAATCACAACAAAGCAGCTACCGAAGATGCACGTAATCACGCAGATGAATTCATCAGAACGAGGTTTGGTCTGAAATGACAATAGAAGAACTTGCGCACCTATGCCGTGAGAACGGACTTGAGCTTACACCGTCGCAGTGCGAACTGCTTGATCGTTATGCTCAACTGCTGAAAGAAAAGAATCAGGTCGTAAACCTCATCTCACGTAAAGACGAAGATAATCTACTAGAGAAGCACATTCTGCATTCGCTTACACTTTTGATGCCTAATGTCACGAACTTCGTCATCCCACTGAATGCAACTGTCTTCGATATCGGAACAGGTGGCGGATTGCCGGGTATCCCGATAAAGATCGTCCGGCCGGATATAACAATCGCTCTTGTTGATTCTATCGGGAAGAAGATAGCAGCCGTGCAAGAATTCATTGAAGCTCTCGGGTTCGAGAATGCCCGAGCTATTGCTCACAGAAGCGAACTGCTTGCTGCCAAGGATTGGCATAGGAAGTATTATGATGTTATTGTCTCACGTGCAGTAGCTCCCCTTGATGAACTTGTCGGCTGGACAAAAGACCTGCTAAAGCCCGGCGCGACGCTCTTGGCTCTTAAAGGCGGCGACCTCTCGCAAGAGACCAAACGGGCACGGAATTTCAGACACATCAAAGATATTTCCGAATCATTACTCACGCTTAAGGGCTACAATGAGTTCGTCCGCGACGAAAAGAAGGTTGTTCGTGTTAGTTTTCTCTGATGAAATCAGTCAACTTCTGCTTCGGCACTCATAACCACCAGCCCATCGGTAACTTTGATTACGTCATTGAAGAAGCGTATGAAAAGTCCTACCTGCCATTCTTTAAGCTTGCCGCAAAGTATGATGTAAAGTTCGCAACGCATTTTTCGGGTATCTTGCTTGATTGGCTTGAGAAGAATCATCCCGAGCAGCTTGCACTACTCAAGAAGATGGTCGCAAGCGGACAGCTTGAGATCATATCGGGCGGATACTATGAGCCGATACTTGCTGTCATTCCCGACAGAGATAAACATGAACAAGTAACGCGGCTGACTTCACGCATTAAAGAACTACTCGGCTATGATGCTAGCGGTTTATGGTTAGCCGAACGTGTGTGGGAACAGCAGCTTGTGCAGCCATTGCAGAGAGCTAATATCAACTATGTTATTCTTGATGATACCCATTTCCGAGCCGCTGGTCTTGAAGAAAGCGACCTGAGTGGATACTACTTGACAGAAGACAACGGCAAGGATGTAGCCGTCTTCCCTATCTCGAAGGCACTTCGATATACAATCCCGTTCTCGCCTGTTGATGAGACGCTGAAAGTATTACGTGAGACAGCAAGTGAAGACGGCAATAACATCGTCACATTTGCTGATGACGGCGAGAAGTTTGGCGTATGGCCTCGCACGTATGACCATGTTTATAAAGAAGGTTGGCTGAAAGAATTCTTTGCGAAGATAGCGGAGAATAGATCATGGATCAAGACTCTACATTTTTCAGAAGCTGTTAAGTCACTTAAACCAAAAGGACGCATTTACCTCCCCAATGCCAGTTACGCCGAGATGATGCAGTGGGCATTGCCAACAGCAAAAGCAAACTTGAAGTATGAGCACTTCTCACATGCACTTGCTGATGAACCTCAGAAATGGGAAGAATATATGCAGTTCGTACGTGGCGGATATTGGCGTAATTTCTTTGTAAAATATCCTGAATCCGACCACTTGCACAAACGAATGCTTGCCGTGAGCGAAAAATATTCGGATACAACAAATGAAGGGTACACACATCTACTTGCATCGCAATGCAATGATGTATTGTGGCATGGCGTCTTCGGCGGTATTTACTTGCCGAACTTGCGCCACGAAGTATATGCAAATCTCATCAAAGCAGAATCCTCACTTGAACAGCCAGTAACAGAAATTTCAGGCAACAACATCACGCTTCGCTCAAACAGACTTGCACTGCGTTTTGATAAGTCCCGCGGAGGTGCCATTACGGAAATAGATGTTCTACCGAAAGCATTTAACATCTCAAACTTCATTAATCGCATTCCCGAAGCATACCACGAGAAAGTGAAGTTTGCCACAACGGCTGCAAAAGCAGTAAAGACGAGTTCGATACATGATGCAATACTTGCAAAAGAAGAGGGGTTAGAAAAGTATCTTGTCTATGATTGGTACAAGCATGGTTCGTTTATCGAGCACTTCATCTCAAAAACGACTACGCTTGAAGACCTTGTTTCAATGAACTTCCTAGAGTTTGGTGGCTTCTCACAAATAGAAGCAGCACCGATCATAAGAGAAACTGATGACACCGTTGATATAGAGTTCACCCTTGACGGGAAGGTCTATCAAAACGGTATTTCTTTGCCTGTCGGGTTGAAGAAGAAGCTCTCAACATCATTTACATCCAACACCTTAGATATTACGTACATAATAACGAACAACTCTCCTGAGACACTTGCCATGCGTTTCGCTTCAGAGTGGACGTTCGGTTTGCTTGCAGGTGATGCGCATGACCGTTATTACCGATCACCAAATGTAAAGCTCTCGAAGATCAACAAGCAGCTTCGCTCGAGCGGTGAGATAAAGTCTGCAACCGAGCTTTCACTTATTGACCAGTGGTCGGGAATTCATATAGATATCAAGACGGAGGATGAGGCTACTTTCTGGCGTACCCCGATTGAAACTGTTGCTTCTAGTGAAGCCGGCTTCGAGAGAGTCTATCAGGGATCTATTGTCCTGCCATTCTGGGATACTGTTATTGAGCCTGCTTTCTCAAAAGAAATACGACTTTCAATAACTATTACGTCACAAGAATTGCCCTCTAAATGATGAACTATCTATTTTCCGAAAGTGTAGTTTGCTTGCCTTGAAAAGCATTCTTGTCATACTTCTTCTACTATTTGCCGCATCCGTCAACGCACAGGAGGATAGCGCTGTAGTGATGCCTGCATTTACCAAGCAGCAGGTAGTCGCAGACACACTTGTTCTCGGACAAAGTGATATGAATATTGAGCCAGGGCGACTCGCTGCATCTCTTGCCATTGTAAGCGGATCGATCATCGGAGTTCACATCATTCAGTATAATTCGTGGTGGAAAGATCAGCGCGGCGACTTCCATCTCTACGACGATCCTGACTACGAAAAGAACTTCGATAAGTACGGGCACGCCTTTGGTGGATACGTGACTTCATTCTTTTTTGACGAAGCATACTCATGGGCGGGTTTTAATAAAGATCAATCCGTCTTACTCGGCGCGGCGACCTCACTGCTATTCGAACTCTATGTTGAAATTGAAGATGGTCTTGCAAGAGATTGGGGATTTTCACAAGGAGATATGAAAGCAGATATTGTCGGCTCTGCGTTCTATGTGATTCGTAATACTATTCCTATCATGAAGAACTTCGACTATAAGTGGTCGTACATTCCCGCTCCAAAGAATTCTGACCCCAATGCTCACGATGTTAATATCATTGATGATTATCAGGGGCAATCATATTGGGTGACGGCTAATATCAATGGACTCCTGCCTCGCTCAATGCAGGGCGTTGTGCCTGAATGGCTGAATCTTGCATTTGGCGTCGGCGGATATTCACTTGATGCACCGGTTGTAGCAGGCGATGATCCGTACAAAGATCGCAAACTTGCATACTTCATTGGTATTGATTATGATATGGAGAAGATCATTCCGGAATCAAGTATCGGGTTTTTGAATTTTATTAGACGCGGATTGAAGTATATCCATTTCCCTGCTCCGGCATATCGGATCACACCGGAGCCGAGATTTTTTATACTCTTCCCGTTCAAGATGTCGATAGGGTGAAGCAAGAAAAAAACATATCACGCCCAAAGAAGGTCATTCGCCGCGAAGGTATCGGCGCACTTCGGCTATCAGTTATCATCCCGACAAAGAACGAGGAGAAACTTCTTGCGCGGTGTCTTCAGGAGATCACACCAGAGTTAAAGAAAGAGTATACCATCGAGCTTATCGTCAGCGATGGCGGTTCATCTGATGCAACGATCGGCATTGCCGCAGCTTTTGCCGATAAAATTGCAGTGCATGAAGAAAAAGACGGTAAACAGACAATTGCTGAAGGACGTAACCGAGGAGCCGCACTTGCAACAGGTGATGTGCTCGTCTTCCTCAACGCTGATTCATTCATCCATAAACCAAAAGAATTTTTCGAGCGTGTCCGCAGGCGTTTCCTGCTTGACCCATCACTCCTTGCACTTGCCGTAAAGGTGGAGGTTGATCCCGCGGAGCGGAAGTTCTCCGATGTTCTCTTTCATGGATTCTTTAATTTTTATGTACGCATTATCAACCGGCTTGGAGTTGGCTTAGGCCGTGGCGAGTGCCAGATAGTCCGCCGTAAGGCGTTCACTGCGCTCAAAGGATATGATGCCTCGCTCCCTGCAGGTGAGGACTTCGAATTTTATAAGCGACTGAAGTCATACGGTAAAGTCCGCTTCGACGGTAAACTTCTCGTCTATGAATCACCAAGGCGCTACCGCAAGTACGGATACATCAGAGTCTATAAAGATTGGACAGCCAACGCCCTCTCCGTCCTCTTTACCAACCACGCCGCATGCGAAGAATGGGAAGAGGTACGTTAATCGTACTTTACTTTCTCAACTGCCCACTCGCCTGCACCGGACTTAGCTATAAATAATAAGCCGCCGATAATAGCAAGGTTTTTCATGAATGCACCGACCTGCTTCTCTTCGCTTGGCGGATGCATGACAAAGGTCACAGGGATAAGCCAGATGACGAGGCCGAACGCCGCAAGGCGTGTCTTGTAACCGACAAGTATCATCACTGTGAATACGAGCTCCATAGCAATGACGATCCATGCCAGCACATCAGGAAGAGGCATCGCCTTTTCTGCGAGCTTCGTTGCAAGTTCTGCAGGGTTTTCTATTTTACCATAGGTACTTTTGAGAAATAGAGCGCACATCAGCACTCTGCCAAGTAGTGGGAGCCAGTTGTTCATAAGCGGAGGTTTATTTCGTTAATATCATTCTTTTCATCTGTGATGTCTCACCTACAGTATATGTGTAGGTATATACACCACTCGGGAAATCAGAACCATCAAAGTAGTAATAGTGATACCCGGGC
>DATDEW010000290.1:0-2122 GCA_036522935.1 Kapaibacterium sp. (SeqCode) | reverse complement strand
TTGCAAGAAGTGTTCGGAGCCAATACATTCTTGCGTATGCCGGGCTATCGCGGCATACCGTATGCAGGAACACCAAAACGAAATGTACCAAGCGGTAAAGTTATTGATATGCTTGCCGAAGGGAATGCGAATGTTGCTCCGCGGATCGTGCAGATATACATTCCGCATGGAATGAAAAAACACGGCAAGGCACATTATCTCTATGTTAATGACGGCGCACAGGCGATCACTATCGGTAAGTTCGTGAATGTGCTCGATAATCTTTTTTATCACGAAGCGCATCTTCCGAAAACTATCGTCGTCTTTGTGCCGCCTATCGAGCGTCATAGCGAATATATGATGGACAAACAGTTTGCCGATTGGTATGCAAATAGTTTGATCAAGCAGGTCGAGCGCAAGACCCGCTTCCGTAGTGATGCAGCACTGCGCACAGTGCAAGGTGCTTCGCTCGGAGGACTCTTTGCCATGCACCTCGGAATGGAACATTACAAATTATTCAGAAACATTGCGGCGCAATCTCCGTCTTTCTGGGTAGAGGATCTTGCTATCGTAAGTCAGTTCGCAAAACGCAAAGCGCTTCCGCTTCGCATCTACTTGCAGACAGGCACGATAAACGACGCTGAAGAAGGCGCACGCAAGATGCTCCGAGTGCTGCAGGCAAAAGAATACGATGTGATCTACCGCGAATCGAGTGAAAGCCATAACTGGGCAAACTGGAGTGCACGGTATGCAGACATCATTAGGTGGTCAGCAGCAAAATAATTTTTATACTAACGACATAACATCATGAAAAGAATACTCTCTTCCTTATTTATCATAGCAGCTCTTGCTATGGCTGCAAATGCGCAGAATTATGACCCACGCCGTACCATCAACGTAACCGGCGATGCTGAAGTCAAGGTCGTGCCTGATGAAGTTGTCATCAATATGGCAGTCGAGACGAACAACACCGACCTCGATAAAGCACGAGAGGAAAACGACAAGAAAGTATCATCGATACTTGCAATGGTCAAGAAGCTCGGCGTTGAAGACAAATTCATTCAGACCGATTATCTATCTGTAGAGCCAAGATATGATTACACGGTTCAGTATAATAACGAACGCGAGCGTAAGTTCTTAGGGTACTATATGACGAAGAACATCTCTGTCACGCTTCGTGATGTCTCGAAGTTCGAGAAGCTTATCGCTGATGCACTAAAGCTTGGTACGAACTTTGTTCGCGGAATGAACTTCCAGACAACAGAACTCCGCAAGCATCGCGACCAGGCAAGACTTATGGCGATCCGAGCCGCGAAAGAAAAAGCTACTGCACTTGCAACAGAACTCGGGCAGAAAATCGGGAAGCCGATAACCATAAGCGAGAGCAGTTATAATGTACCGATGTATAAGAATGTACGTACGATGCAGAATGCAAGTTTTTCTGACGAGAGTGCCGGATCGAGCGGAGAAGTCATCGCACTTGGCCAAATTGAGATCAAGGCAAGCGTGAGCGTTACCTTCGAGTTAGAGTAGAATTACCTCTTTATAAAATTCGCAAAAAGCCCGAACCAAGATTATTTGGTTCGGGTTTTCTGATTTATCATTAGGTTTTGTAGAGGGGCATTTGGTATCGGATTCTTTTCGTTTTTGGCAAGGTATCCCCATACTTGCATTTCGTTATAGGACCCACCCGACTCATTACAGCGACCTGAGTTAGTGAATTAACTGTAATCAACTATTTATCATGAAAATCTATGTAGGTGGGTTGCCATATACGACAACCGAAGAAGAGTTAGCACAGATATTTTCCTCATACGGAGAAGTTACAAGTTCAAAGATCATCATTGACCGCGAATCAAACCGCAGCCGTGGTTTCGGATTCGTCGAGATGAGCGATGACGAAGCAGGCAAGAAGGCGATCGAAGAGCTTCAGGAAGCTGAACTCGGCGGACGCAAGCTTACTGTTAACGAAGCGCGTCCTTCAGAGGGCGGCGGCGGTGGTCGTGGCGGCGGCGGTGGATACCGTGGCGGCGGTGGAGGCGGCTATCGCGGTGGCGGTGGTCGTGACCGCGACAATCGTGGCGGCGGCGGGCGCTGGTAGATCCGAACTACAAACAGTAGTATCGAAAAAGGGAGCAAATGC
>DATDEW010000289.1:0-2249 GCA_036522935.1 Kapaibacterium sp. (SeqCode) | reverse complement strand
AACATGTTGCCGGAGTTGCCTGTCGGCAGTGAGACGGAGATGTTCGTCGTTTTCATATCCGATACAGCGCGCATCGAAGGACCGACGCGCATCTCGAAGGGCTGCCAGAACGGATAGCTTGTCTGCATTGGTGTTGTCATTCCACCCGGCGCATAGCCCGCGTAAATATCACCGACTTTCGCAACTTCCGCGCTGAACTTCGAGAACGGATGGCGATAGGTAAGTGTATGCACTCTGCCCCAATTCCACTTGCGGCTATCGTTACCCATCATTGCCTTGAGTTTTTCTATCGATTCTTTAAATGCATACTTGATGATCGTGTCACGTGTCTCGCGCTGCGGACTGCGGACATCATCCCATAAGATGTTGTTCTCGTCGTGGAGCAGCTTCTGCATTATCCGAAGCGGTACGTTATGGATGTAGGTCATCTCATTTAAGAGATCGGTACCGATATCATCAATGAGCGCATCGGTCGTCAGGCGAAGGAGGAAGACGTTGCATATCGTCGTTGCTACATCAAGCTCACCCTGCACGCCGTCCCAACTTTCAAGATACTCCAGCGCTTCTTCGGTAAGTTTGTTGTAAGGGAGCGAGTCCTTCGTCCCGCGCATAACACGGATGATATGCGGTGCGATAAGAAGCTTCTCGAAGGGGCTTGATACATCGCGGACGATAACGCTCAGGCGTTTCTCATCGAGCTTCGAGTGCATCTTTAGTAGTTGGCGCAATCTCTCCGTTCTTGCCGGGTGTTCCCAGTTATTTGAGAAAGGGAACGACCGATAGACGGTCGATGGATTATTTGCAGAGACGTAAAATCCTTCAGCAGGGTTTGTGCCGGAGGGGAGTGAAGCTGTTGAAGCATAGTCGTACCATCCGTCTGCGCCGTCGCTTGCATGACGTGGTAGCAATATGCTCTCTTCGTCTCCATTGCGCTTTGGTATCCTACCGATGACGTTATACCGAATGTTGCCTTTCTTATCGGCAAGGCACATGTTCAGGCATGGAGAAGAATACTCTGCCATGAGTGAGTTATCGGTTGCGCTTGTCATGCGGTGAAGTTTCATATACGACCCGATCTCATCGCCGGTCACCTTCGCGCCATTCCACATGTATGTGACAACTTTATTTTTCCCGAGGATACTCGTTTTTCCTTTTGCGACTGAGTGCTGAGTATCTTGAATAAAGAACTTCGCCATTTCGTAGGTCGAAATGTCATTGACTATTGGACCATACTCGCTTGTCTTGATCGTGATAGGCGTGAGAGTATAACCCGATTGTTCATCATTACGAACAGCGATATTTTCTACGATGGTCTTGATGTACTTTGTGCCGAACGGAGTTTTGTAACTTTCTCCCTGTGCATCAAGGATAAAATAATCGCTTTCATCGATCATGCCGTTGGTGACGCCCCAGCTTACATTCTCATTTCGTCCGCTGACAAAGACAGGCAGACCGGGAACAGAGAAGCCGGCAACGTTCAGCCCTTTCTTACTCGTCAGATGCGCAATATAAAAGCGTGCAGGATTCGTGATGGCAAGATGCATATCATTCTCAAGCAGCGCACCGCCTGAAGCTGACTTCTTCGGACTGATAGCAATCGCATTCGACCCGCCGCCAATACCAAGCGAGCCTGTGAGTTCATAGACTTTACGCGTAACCCGTGAAAGCGAACGGAAAACTTGTGCAATGGTTGAATCCTTCGGTACTGCAAGCGAGTCGCTTACCGAATCGACAGCGAGGATAGTTTTTTGTATTGGTCTCGGCGGGACGTTTCCTTCGAGAACTGTCGGACCGTCATAGTTCGGCATTATGCTGCGGAGTTTCTCGCGCGAGACGACTTGCGCTATATCACCAAATGCAGCATCATTCCAATACGAGAAATTCATCTCCCAACTCATAAGCCGTCCGATGATCATGCAGTCTGTCGGCCGCCACCAGGTTGGCTCATACTTTAAGGCGTCGAACTCGAATCCGAACTTGCCGTGATGCGACTCGATATATGCATTCACACCTTGCGAATAAGCGATGAGTGCCTTCTGCGTTTCTTTCGACGACTTCTTCCACATCTCATCAGCGATGCGGTTAAAGCCGATGGTGCGCGACCATCTATCGGCAATGAGTGCATCTTTGCCGAGAACTTCCGCTAAGCGTCCTTGCCCGATGCGGCGGGCGAAATCCATCTGGAAGAGACGCTCTTCGGCATGAACGTAGCCAAGCCCGTAGTATGCGTCTTCATCGGTCTCTGCTTC
>DATDEW010000288.1:0-3913 GCA_036522935.1 Kapaibacterium sp. (SeqCode) | reverse complement strand
AGGAAAGGGACATGTCTATGGGTCTCAGTATATTCTTCTGTCACGCCAAGATAGAGAGTGTCGGGATGGAGGACATATCCTTCAGGCGGTATCATAAAGTGCTCTATCTCATTATGTGCTTTCGCATCGAGGGTGGCGGACTTATATACAGCCAGCGGTGCTCCAAGATGAACATCATAACTATTTGAGCCAAGGTCTTCACGGCGATATGGTTCGATAAGTATCGTACCGGCTGCAATTTCGCTTAAAATTTCTTTATCGGTAAGTATCATATTGTGCAAAAATACGGCAAATTTCCTCCATCGTCGCCAACGAAACAAAAACAGATATGAGAAGGTACATTGGCGCAATGTATGACGTGATAATTATTGGCTCCGGACTTGGAGGGCTCTTCAGTGCGGCGCTTATTAAGAATGCCTTTCCGTCTCTATCGATTCTCGTCCTTGAAGGCCATACTGTACCAGGCGGTTGTGCATCATATTATGACAGATTTATCCGAGTTGGAGATAGTGAAGAAAAGATCCGATTTCGATTTGATGTTGGAGCTACTACACTTTCTGGAATTGAAGAAGGACAATCCGTTAGACAATTACTTGATACGCTAAAGATCAGTATTCGCTCTAAACATTGTGAGATAGGAACTCACATTGTACTATCTGACGGGACAAGAATTAATCGTTTTGCCGATAGAGATAAATGGCACAGAGAGTCTGCTCGTATATTTGGCAACAAAACAGTTGCATTCTGGCTTGAGATCGAACAACTTGCTTCGAAAGCTTGGAGCGTCTCAGGAAAATATCCGTTCTTCCCATTTATTGATCTAAAGGATGTTCTTCGTACGGCTTCAACTCTAAAAATTGAAGACATTGCTATCACCGCAAAAAGTCAACAAAGTATGTGGAGCTTATTGGCAAAGCATGGTCTAACTTGCAACACAAAGTTCATTGCGTTTCTTGATGAGCAGCTGCTGATCTCACTTCAATGTAAAACACAAGAGGCACCACTTCTTCTTGCTGCTCTTGCACTTGACTACCCAAGTGAGACCTACTATATAGAAGGCGGTATGTACACCGTTGCAGAGCGTGTTGCCGAACGCTTTGTTGAACTTGGGGGCGAGATACGATATAAAGAGTATGTTAAGAGTATTACGTATTCAATCCAAGATACTAACTATAGCCTCGTAACAAAAAAAGAGAGTGCCTTTCAAGCAAAGCACATTATTTCAAATGCTACTATTTGGAATACATACTCCATGCTTGATGACTCGCTTCGGAATGTACGCGATTATTTGTCGAAAGACATTGTAAGAATACCCGATACAATTTGGGGAGGGCTTGATATCTATGGCGTCATTGGAGATAGCGTCGATGATAAAGGTGCGCTCTACCATCAACTTCACGGTGATGGATATTCAGTATTTCTCTCGCTTTCTGATAGAGATGATCGCCTCAAGGCTCCACTCGGGTATCGTGTCTTTAGCTGCTCTACCCATGAGCGTAACCCTAAGTCATGGTTCGGACTTGGCAAAGAAGAATACGACAAGAAAAGGCAAGAAGCGTTTGAGAGGGTTGAAGCACCTCTTTATAAGTATCTTGATGGATATACCAATGCAAAAAAGCTATTGATAGAATTTGCGACGCCATCTTCATATGAGTTTTATACACGTCGTTCATTTGGTCGCGTTGGCGGGATACCTCATACTCGTTCGAGAAAACTATGGCAGTGGCGTTCGAATGCTACTCCGCAAAAGGGATTATATATGGTAGGGGATACAGTCTTCCCGGGACAAGGCACTCCTGCATTAGCGCAATGTGCGCTCAATCTGCTTGAGCGGTTCAAACGAGATCTACTTTGAGAGGATAAAGCTCTTCGCCTGACGGTACTCCAAGCTTTGAAGAATGTAGGTGTACATACCGCTTGGAAGATCGTTGACATTTACAATAAGGCTGTGTTTCCCTCTTTTTTGAAGATCGGCAAGAACTCGTTTTACGACAACCCCGAGTTCGTCAATAATATCAATCGAGACAAATCCGTCTAGTCCGAGCTCGTATGAGAGTGACAATGTCGTGGTCACGGGATTGGGCTTCGGAGCCGAAAGCGAGTATGGTCCTTTATAGTGAATATTTGTTCTGTATTTTCCGCAGTCAGCAACTGTATAAAGTCCTTGCGCTGCTTGTGGTGAGTCATGCTTCGGAGAAGATGACACAACAACAACTCTCGTTGTATCGACAGGTCCGAGCAATGCTTCTGTCTTAAGATTGAAGAGAACACCCGGAGTATTTGGTAATCGTTTGCCAAAGCCATGTACTTTTATAAGACTGTCTTTTGGCATACGCTCCAGAAACACCGTCATTCCGTCTGAAAGTGTATTCTCAGAGAGAACGGAATGGACGAACATCACCGTCGGGTCATAGTGAATGAAGCAAGTGAAATTATCAATAGTCGTAGATGGGAGATCTATCCCTGCAATTGAGACAGGTACTTCTGCTATATCTCCAACATTCAGTACGATGTCTCCTACAGAGTAGACGATGTTTCCGAATGTGCCTTCGCCACGGAGAACAATAATGTGCTCCTTTTCCGGAGCATCAGCAGTGATCGGTACTGTGTCAAAGTATTCAACATCAGCCGTAGGTGTAAAAACATATTCAAAGTTCTCGGTCTTGAGCGGGCTTATTGGCGTTTGCGGTAAGTTATTAAGACCAAAGACAGTGCTCTGGGTAGGCCTAGCATTAATAATAGTAAGCGGGAAGTTTCCCCCGTCAGTTACTTTTATGTTTTCTATCTTCTTGCCTCCTACTTTCACTTTCCCAAAATCTATGAATGTTGTGTCTACCATAAGATGTGCTTCAACACCTCGTCCTTTTAGGATAACGGATTTCCGATTGCCGGCATTATCATCAAATGTCAACTGTGCTGATTCTACGATTTCAAATAATGGACTATAGGTGATCATTATAGAAGCTGTGTCCAATGAGGTGAGGAGGGTGTCCATATTTAACCCTGACGCCGTAAATGTAGTATCTCCGACTATCAAGATGTTTGAAAGAATGACAGGGAATCCGTCACCTCCAGTGATCTCAACTACTTCGGATCTTGATGTATTAATTCGTATATCCCCAAAATCAAGTTGCGTCTTACTAACAAGTGCGCCATGTCCGGTCCCTCTGCCGCGAAGAATAATTGTATCAGTTGCATTATCCCATTGCATAAAAACAGTGTCTTCATAGAACGCGATCGAAGACGGCTGGAATGATACTCTTAAAAGAGAATCGATCCCTTGGCCAAGAAACGATGGGATTGATCGTACGCTGAATACGGGATCAAGACTGAAATCGTTCGTAAAGAAGACCGGGTACTTTCCTGTATTCGTTATTGTGTCTATAAGTGTCTTGGTGCTATCGAGCAACACATCGCCGAAATCAAGTACTTTTGTCGAATGAGTAATGTGAGGTGATGATGCAGTGCCGTGAAGTTTTAGAGTGTGAAGCTTTCCACCGGCATTGATAACAAATCTATTTGTGTCTTCACCCTCAGTGCCGGGGGCATACGTGAAGCAGAGCGTAAGCGGCTCATCTCGGCTTATAATTACGGGGAACGCCAAGAGTGAGCTGTCGCTAAGGTTGAATGCAAGTGAACCATCAAGAAGAAGATCGGTCGTTGCAAGCATTACTGGAATGCAACTTGGGTTGATAATTTTGGTACAGATGATAGCCGTATCACCGGCCTTTACTTCACCAAAGACAAGGAGTGAATCCTCTACGATGAGATCTGCGATGGGACCACCTTCTCCTTTTAGTACTAGCGTAAGCGTATCATTGCAAGGAGCTATGACGACCGTAAGGATATCTTCAAAGTTATTTATTGAAGTTGGAGTAAATGATCTAGGAATATTCCCGGTACTCACTGCTCC
>DATDEW010000287.1:0-4442 GCA_036522935.1 Kapaibacterium sp. (SeqCode) | reverse complement strand
CATGACCTGTATGTCGCGCTCTTTGAGTATCGGGATTATCTTCTCGATAGGGTAGACAAGCCCGGTCGGTGAGGTTACATGGTCTATAATTGCGAACTTTGTCTTTGAAGTAATAGCTTTCTTTACTGCCTCGACAACTTCATCTTCTGAGGAAAGAGGGAAAGGTACCTTTGCTTCCACTACCTTTGCGCCCATCACATCTGCCGCATAGGTTAGCGTCTGGCGCATCGCACCGTAGACGTGTGATGTTGTCAGGAGTTCATCGCCGCGTTGCCAAGAAGGCATGAGCGAACGTACAACAGCGTTGATGCCCATTGTTGCATTTTCGACAAATACAACATTACCATCTTTAGCACCAACAAACTCAGCGAGCTTTACCTTTGCTTGCGCTAATCCTTTCGGAGCTTCCACCTGAAAGAAATAGACGGGCTGCTTTTCCATCAGATTACGCCAATCGCTTTGCGCGAAGAGTACATCACGCGGACATGCACCGAAGGAGCCGTGATTTAAGAAGCGAACATTCTCATCAAGGAGCCAGCGACCTCGAACTTGTTTACCGAATTCTGCCATAGATTGGTATCAATATGCAAAGTAGAAATTCCCCTCTTCAACAGTGAAGAATCTGGAATCCTTCGCTTTTTTCTTTGCCGGCTCGAAGCGAAGGAATGTCGGGTCGAAGATCGTACCGATCCGCCAGAAATCACAGCAGCCGCCATGCATTTTCTTGCTACTGGTGACTTCAAATATTTTTTTTATCGTTGCCTCAACATCTGAACTTGCTGATAACAATACCCAATCGATCCGATGAACACGGTTCGGGTGATATGCTGCTGTATCGATTATATATGAAGTATCTTGAGTAATGATAATTCGTGTCGGCTCGGTCTCGAACGTTATGGTTGTCTCGAGTGAGAGGGAGTCGCCATATAATGAAGAAGTGATACCCTTTAGCGAGTTCGTGGTAAAAACCATCTCGCGCATGACAGCTCCGAACTCCTCTAAGATAAGTGAATCCTCGTTTTCGATCTGAGAGGGCATTCTAAAAAGAAGAAGTGAGCCATTTTGTATCTTTACCGAATCTTCGAAATAACCGAGCGGGTCACGAGGACCTGGAGTGACAACAAATCCTTTCTTTGTAAACGAACGTGACATTGAGTCCAGCTTATTCGTCACAAAAACGAGCTTTTTTAATGCAAGGGATGGCTTTTCCTGTGGATAGGCATCCGAGCCGAAAATAAAGCCAAAAACGACAAATAGTATGGTAAGGTATTGTTTAATAATAACTTATAGCTATATTAATTGTTGATTACCGAAATGTTTATCGGCACTTTCACCTTGATACCTATGTTTTCATAAGATACCAATAATGACACATCTGTCACATACACCTGAATATACCCCCAAGTTGTTTAATATCAATCAGTAAAAGAGGATTACAACTATGAGAATGATCTCAAAGGACAAAGAACTCGTACCCGGTACCGAAGAACCGTCGATCAAGATCGCAACGCCGCTCTCGCGTTTGCAGGTCGCTATGGTTCAGGAATTGCTCCGTGATACCGGTTGGAAGTATTCCGACAAGCTCCACGGCCATGCAACGGCTACTGCTATTCGTCCAATATTCAAAGTTACGCTATTTCAGGCGAAGGTCGGCTTAAAACGCAGTGAAGTTATCGATAAGTTGAAGAAAACTGTCGGTGCCGTAAAGATAGAGAAGTAATCTTCTTTTGACCCAATTAGCCGTGGCAGAACAAACTGGTAAGCGCCTCCGGCTTGATACTATTGACGTACTTCGCGGTATTGCCGCATTCTCCGTCGCGCTCTATCATATTTGGGGGCATGACGGAGGGTACGCTTTTCCTTCGATCGGTGTCGTACCCCAAACGCTGAACCCGACTTTCTTTGATTACATCATTTCCCCGTTTCGTTGGGGATATTTAGGTGTCTCACTCTTCCTTGTCCTATCCGGTTTTTGTATCCATCTCCCGTATGCTCGTAAAAAACACGAGAACGGTGACTACTCTTTCCACCCGAAACAGTTCTTTGCACGAAGAATATGGCGGCTCTACCCTGCATATATAGTAGCCGTTGTCGGTACCGCTATCGTTCTTTGGGTAGCACAGAGTTTTCCTTCGTTCAAAATATCCGACAGAATGGAAATCCCTACATTTGCGGATGTTGTTGGCCACCTTACAATGGCTCATGGATTTATAGATGATCAGTTCTATTCTATCGTTTCTGTCTTCTGGTCGCTCTCGCTTGAATTTCAACTCTATCTTCTCTACCCACTCTTTCTCTTTCTTTTCAGAAAGATGGGTACGCTCCGCGCAGTTGTTCTCTTAACATCCGTTTCTCTCGTATGGCGTTATTGTGCTATCGTTTATTTTAATAACGGACTTATCTCTATTGCAGGAGAAGGTCCGTATATACTGATGGGGAGTGTTCTGGCGCGCATGCCGGAGTGGCTCTTCGGTGCGCTTGTGGCTGAACTGTTGCTTTCGAAGAAGAAGGTGATGAGCTCCTTTACATCAATACTATCTATTGTAATTGTTATTGCAGCAGCAATACTAACAACATTACATCAGGAGCTATGGGTAGCGACGGATGGACTTTTCGGGCTTGGCTTTGCTTTACTTGTATTCTTCGTTGCATACAAAGAGTATTCATCAACCAAGGAAGTAAACCGATCCTTCCTATTCCGGTGGTTTGTCAAGATCGGGGTGATAAGCTACTCTCTGTATCTCTTCCATCTTCAGCTTAGCTGGATACTTGAGACGCAGCTTTCAATTGCACCCGGCAATGTTGCATACATGCTCATTCGCTTAGGTTGGTTGCTACTATCACTTTTACCGATAATGTTCTTATACAAGTTCATTGAGAAGCCATTCCTCAAACCACCGAAGCCCGAGAGTAAACTGTACCCTCTTTATACCAAGCTCGGCGGAGTTAATACGAGCCGCCAATAGGGCGCGCTGCAAGCTCACGTTTATTAAACCTCGGGAGTGTATCCGGCGTCTTCATACGAATATGAGTTGAATCCGTAAGTGTGTGCATGAATGCAATGATCTCAGACATCTCTTGCTTTGTGAGTCCAAGCTTTTCAGGGGGCAATGTTTGATTTGGAACATCATGTCCGATGCCTGCTCCGCCACCATGATTATAAAAATCTAATACTTCTTCAAGTGTTTTGTATGCACCGTTGTGCATATAAGGTGCTGTAAGCGCAATATTGCGAAGTGTTGGTGTTTTGAATCCAAACTTGTTAAGGGTAATACCGTCGATCGCTGATCTACCTATATCAGTATCGAGTTTTCCTTTGATGGTATCAGGTCGCTCGAGCGTGCCAAGTATCTCGAACTCACTCTTGTCGTATATTGGCGGTACAGTACCGTTAAAAAGCGGTACGAAATGACAAGAAGCGCATTTGCCTTTACCGGTAAAGAGATTAAAACCGCGTTTAGCCGCTTCGTCAAGTGAATTCGTTTCTTTTCGGATATACGCATCGAACGGAGAGTCCATCGAGACAAGAGAGCGGACAAATGCCGCTATCGCAGTTTTTAGATTCGTCTCGGTCAAACTTTCTTGCTGTGCGAACGCATCATCGAAGAGGTAGAGGTACTCATCGCTTTCTTTGAGCTTTGTTATGATCGTCCCCGGTGAGCAGCTAAATTCTTTATGGCTATTCATCACAGCAACGACTTGGTCTTCGAGAAACACAACTCGAGTATCAAAGAAGTATGAGCGTTGAAGCGCTGCGTTGAGAATGGTCGGAGAGTTTCTCCCCACATTGCCTTCAAAATCAAGTGCAACGCTTTTTGTTTTCCCATCGGTGAATGCAAGCTCGGGTCTATGACATGATGCGCATGCACGTTCGTTATTTGCTGAGAGAATAGGATCAAAGAAAAGCAGCTTCCCGAGCTCTGTGATCTTTTTTGTTGCAGCCGGAGCGTCGCTTGGCTTATAATATTCTGCCATGAACGAGGACTTCCCAAAGACAGAACCGGTCACAGCTTTAATACCCATTATAGGAGTCTTCACGAACTCTGATTCAAGCCTCGCAATAGCAGAGCTTATCGAATGTAAATGTTCGCGTAAGAATGACAATCTATCAAAAGATGCGAAATCAGGATGTGTTAATGCAGATATAGCATTTTCAAGCTTATTAATAACATCTGCAAACTTCTCCTTTGAACTTGATGATGAATATGTGCGAAGAACATCACGCACCGAGCCAAGTGCAACAGCAGATTCTTTAAGGGATGTCCCTGCTAGTAATGCATCGAAGCCGGTGATCCCGAGCGTTGATATACGTATCATCTCTTCGGAGACGGCACGAAAAATATGTTCATCAGTGAAGGGTGTAGATTCTACTAATTTCCGGAGTTTAATGCTATTGCCAAGAAGGTCTTTACTCTGAAAGCGGAGCAATGCACTGTCAGAGG
>DATDEW010000286.1:0-5344 GCA_036522935.1 Kapaibacterium sp. (SeqCode) | reverse complement strand
ATGAGCATTTTATCTGCACCCGATGCGGCACGATCCTTGACATTCACCCATCCATTACCCCCGCTGATTACCAGAGAGCTACCGGAAGCATCCAAGGAGGCACGATAATGAGCCATAAGCTATCTTATTATGGACTCTGTAATTCGTGCGCTCATAAGCACTGACATTTTTTTACAACGAATTTCATAACTTAACAAAGGAGATATAATTATGCCAACATTGGCAGGCACAAAGACACTTGAGAATTTAAAAGAAGGTTTTGCCGGTGAGTCACAGGCGAACCGCCGCTACCTGTATTTCGCTCGTCAGGCAGACATCGAGGGATATCCGGATGTATCCGGCGTTTTCCGTGATACAGCCGAAGGCGAAACAGGTCATGCGTTCGGACATTTGGAGTTCATCGCTGAAGTAGGTGACCCCGCAACAGGCAAGCCGATCGGTGATACAAAGACAAACCTCCTGGCAGCTATTGCCGGTGAGACATACGAGTACACAGAGATGTACCCTGGTTTCGCACGCACAGCACGCGAAGAGGGCTTCGAAGAAGTATCCGAATGGTTCGAGACTCTCGCACGCGCAGAGAAGAGCCATGCAGGACGCTTCCAGAAAGCACATGATACCCTCTCATAAATAGTAATACCGCAAGCCGTGGAACATCTTCACGGCTTGTGATTAGTTTTCATCATTCATACTTCATCATTCATACTTTCCCGCCTATGATGCGTTTTGATCCTCACGACCCGAAGTATTGGGATAAGAAAGAACTGCAAACAGAGTTCACTCGCGTCGTTGACATTTGTAACGGCTGTCGCTTGTGCGATAATCTCTGCACGCCGTTCGTGGATCTCTTCGATAGGATCGATGCGGAAGATGATAAGCTCACGGCAAAAGGCATCGGGCATGAGAACCCCGTCATGGAGTTGACGAAAGCTGATTACAAGAATGTAGTTGATTATTGTTATCAGTGCAAGCTTTGCTATCCGAAATGCCCGTACACTCCGCCTCATGAGTATCAACTTGATTTCCCTCGCTTACTCCTGCGTGCACAAGCGATAGAAGTAAAAGAAAATCATAAGTCGTTCAAAGAGTCTTTGCGTGACAATGTATTAGGTGATGCAGACCGCACCGGCGCGCTCTCCGAGAAGATGACAGGTCTTATGAACTGGGCGAACAACAATCCTACAGCCCGCGCGATGATGGAGATGAGTATCGGTATTCATCGCGATAAGAAACTTCCAGTCTATCAGGAAGAGACGTTCAGAAGCTGGTTCGATAATCATCCGATGACAAAGAAGCCGGAGCCGACCGATAAGGTAGCTCTCTTCTATACATGCATGGTCAATAACAACAAGCCATGGATTGGCAAGCAGTTCGTTGAGATACTTGAGAATCATAACATCGAGGTGCTTTCACCCGAGCAGGAGTGCTGCGGTATGCCTGAGCTTGGTACGGGCGAACTCGAACGAGTTTATGCAAAAGTAAATCGTAATGTGAAAAGACTCTCTAGTCTTGTAGATGCAGGATATAAGATCATCGCAATGAGCCCGAGCTGCTCAATGATGCTGCGCGAAGAGTATGTACTCTATGCTTCAGATAAGGTAGGTGCACAGAAGATAAAAGAGAACATGGCTGACCCATGCGAGTACCTGATGCAGTTACATCGCAAGAAGATACTCAAGACAGACTTCCCCGTGCAGGCGGCAGAGAAGATAACCTACCATGTATCGTGTCACCTGAAGGTGCAGAACATCGGCTTCCAATCGCGCGACCTCTTGAAGTTACTTCCGAACACCCAAGTGCAAACTGTTCAGCAATGCTCCGGACATGACGGCTCATGGAGTATGAAGAAAGAGTATTACCAGATATCACTTCACGAAGGACGCAAACTTTTCAAAGCGATAGAAAAAGAAAAACCCACTGTCGTCGCAAGTGATTGCTCGCTCGCACATCTGCACATCGAAGAAGGGACCGATGAGCATGCATTGCATCCGATAGAGATTATTTATAAAGCAATGGGTATTGGAAACACGACAAAGTGAGAAGAATGGGACACGGATAAACACTGATTTAACTGATTTTCGCGGATTCAATGCTTAAATTATCACATATTACAGATAAGATACTTAGAGCTTACTATACAGTCTATAACCAACTTGGTTATGGATTTCTTGAGAAAGTATATGAGAATGCACTTATTATTGAACTTCGAAAAGAAGGATTATTTGTCGAAAGGCAAAAGCCGATCTCCGTGTACTACGATAACATCATTGTGGGTGAGTACTACGCTGATCTTGTAGTAGATAACTCTGTCATTATTGAACTTAAAGCTGCGGAAGGTTTGATACCTGAACACGAAGCACAATTACTAAATTATTTAAAAGCAACAAAAATAGAAGTGGGATTACTGCTGAATTTCGGACCCAAAGCACAGTTTAGACGGAAAGTATTCGATAATGAACTGAAATAATCCGTGCACATCCGTTAAATCAGTGTTCGTCCGTGTCCTATTCTTACAAACGACATACAACATGAAACCAATAGCATTTGAAGAGATAAAAAATATCTACGACTACGAGAAAGGTCGCGCTGATTTTCGTGCGATGGTCATCAACCAGAAGAAGGTACGCCGTATCCTCCTCGGTGATAAGATGACACTCGTCTTCGAGAACCGCAACTCCGTGCTTTTCCAGATTCAGGAAATGATACGCGTCGAGCGCATTATCACAGACGATGCAATGAAGCATGAGGTCGAAGCATATAATGTGCTTGTGCCGGGGACGAACGAACTATCGGCAACGCTCCTGATAGATATTAACGACCCTGCACAGATAAAACCCGTACTTGATTCGCTTATTGGATTAAATAAGGATAGCTTCTATATTACTGTCGGAGAGAGACGTTTTCTTGCAACATTCGACGACGGGCAAGCAGAAGATGACCGCATCAGCGCAGTCCAGTACCTGAAATGGCGCTTAGATGATGAAGCTGTTACTTCGTTCGCGGACCCGAAACAATCGGTGGGATTATTGTGTACACATCCGAGTTATCCGTTTGAGGTGGAGCTGGCTCCGGATACCCGCGCCGCACTGCTTCGCGACCTTAAGGAATCTGATTAGTATCTCGATTTGTATTACTACTATGATATATGTAACCCGTAAAGCGCACTTCTCGGCTGCGCACCGTCTCTATAATCCGACGTTCAGCAATGAACGCAACGATGCTATTTTCGATAAATGCAATAACCCTCGCGGGCATGGGCATAATTATACTATCGAGGTAACCGTTGCAGGTGTGCCCGATCCGCTCACTGGTTATGTCATAGACCTCAAGAAGCTCGCTGCATTTATTGACGAGCTTATTCTTGATAAGGTCGATCATAAACACCTTAACTATGATGTCGAGGAGCTTCGCGGCATTATCCCGACAGCAGAGAACATCGCCGTTGTCTTTTGGCAGATACTTGCGCCGAAGATAACTGAAGGAAAATTGCACAGCATCAAAGTATATGAGAGTGATAATAACTTCGTCGAGTACTTGGGCGAACCTGTTGGCGAGATACCAAAGTATAACGATGAAGCAAAACACGCACAGCGTGATGAGATAGAAATTGATACGTATGTGATATAAGTTATGACACCTGTTACAACATTACCCGGAAGTATGAAGGAAGCGGCAAGCGGACTCTCGCTTGCAGAGCTTAGTGAACTTGAGCATGGCGCCGATGAGATGCCGTATGCAAAAGAAGGCGCACAGTCGGACCCCGCTCTTCGCGCCTTGACGCGTTCACTCCTTGTCGAGATAGGCGAAGACCCCGAGCGCGCCGGACTTATCCGCACACCGCACCGCGTCGCGAAAGCGATGCGCTACCTCACGAGCGGATATGAAATGGATATCGAGAAAGTGCTCAACGGCGCTATCTTTGATGAAGCATACGACGAGATGGTCATCGTTAAGGATATTGATTTCTTCTCGATGTGCGAACATCACATGCTGCCGTTCTATGGAAAGGCACATATTGCATACATCCCGAACGGGAAGATCGTAGGCCTCTCGAAGATACCACGTATCGTCGAGGTTTTTGCAAGAAGGTTACAGGTTCAGGAGCGTATGACGCGTCAGATAGCTGATACATTAATGGAGCATCTCGATCCGCAGGGAGTTGCCGTCGTCACCGAAGCGCGGCACATGTGCATGATGATGCGCGGCGTCGAGAAGCAGAACTCCGCCACCACAGCCAGCGCAATGCTCGGCGCATTCAAAGAAACCAGAACCCGCCAGGAGTTCATGACGCTGATAGGGAGTAAGTTGTCGTAGGGGCTTGAGCCGTCAGCGCGCCTCTCCCACATTATCTATTGGAACAGAAGAAATTTTCTTGGGGTTATTACTAAGTGGGATATCCCACTTTAGTAATAATATGAACTCTATTAAACACAGCATACGTCGCAGAGCAAATATCACTACCCCCATCGGTGGATATTATGATGCCAAACTTGATGGCAAACGAAGGATAGTCATCCGATCTGCTCAATATGAACATTACAGTGTTTACGAGCGTGAAGATGGCTCCGTAATTTTGGTGCCAAAAGTCCTCGTTGATGTGCCGCTCTCTAATGAAACGCTCGCTCTTATTGGCTCTTCTATCAAGAACTTTAAGAAAGGGAAGGTATCCGAGGCGATTGATATCGATAAGTACCTTCCAAAAAAGAGAGCAAAATGATCTTTCGGATCAGGATGGGTGTTCCGGAAATGGAGAATTTCTGGACTGGAATAACGACACGGGCTGATGGAAATGCACTCGATGCTTCCGAAAAGAAATTTTTCAAAAAGTTGGTGAAAGCTCTCGACCATCTCCGCAGTTACCCTCGTCATGTAAGTCTTCAAACACATGAGATAGAAGCACTGACAAAAAAATATGGATTCAAGATATTCCAATCATATCTTGAAAATAAAACTCCTGCTGCAGGTAGAATCTTTTGGGCTTACGGACCGGGAAAATCTGAAATCACCATCCTTGCTATAGAGCCACACCCCGAAGACCAAAAACGCGGAGCATACGAAAGAATACGCCTTTCACGAAAACCATAAGAGCAAATACCCCTACGTGATCAAGAGTTCATGGCGCTCATAGGGAGTAAGTTGTCGTAGGGCTACTTACTCTACTTGCTCAATACCACCTTCATCTCCTCCGATGAAGCGCCTGATGTTATCTTCACTGTGTAGATCCCATTCGGAAGATTCTCTCCGTTAAAGGCCGCACTATACGGACCTGCATCCATCACTTCATTAGCCAATGTTTGGATCTTTCGTCCAAGTATGTCAAAGACTTCGATTGTGACCATGTCGC
>DATDEW010000285.1:0-3488 GCA_036522935.1 Kapaibacterium sp. (SeqCode) | reverse complement strand
GCAATTGTACCATCAACACCGGCGAGTAAACGTTGTGCTTTGCCGAGTGAGTATGCATTTAAGAGAGATACTTTACCCCAAAGTTGATTCAGTTGCCACCAGTCATTGATGCGTGCAAAGATCTGTTGCTGTGGTTTCCATGAATATCGTGGATGAGCGAATGTAGATTCGGTTACAAACGTATGGCACTCTACCGGTTCATACGCTTCACATGTTGCATCGGGCTCGGTTTTATAATCACCGCTCACGCACCAAACCTCTCCTTTATGTTCAACACGGATCTGTGCAGAGCCGAGAATATGTCCGGCAGGGTGCAGACTCACGACGACTTCACCTACCTGCATCTTCTTGCCGAAATCAATTGCTTCAATATGTGGCTTTTCTCCGACACGGACTCGTGCTAATGCAGCACTGTTCTTTGAAGTAAGATACGTTGAAGAACCTGCACGGATGTGGTCAGTATGGCAATGGGTGATAACAGCACGCTTGACGGCGACGGTAGGATCAATATAGAAATCCCCTTTTTCGCAATAGAGACCTTTTGGTGTGAGGGTTATAAGCATAGAGTCGGGGAAGTTTTATGAGTTATGTGAGTTTAATGAGTTGGAGAAAACTTAAAACACATAAAACTCATAAAACGCATTAAACTCATAAAACACAAGTAACTCACATAACTCATTAAACACATTAAACTCGCAGAGTCGGCGTGACCGGATTTGAACCGACGACCCCTACTACCCCAAAGTAGTGCGCTACCAGGCTGCGCTACACGCCGTACGTTTTTCAACGAGCACACAAAACAGGAGAGTCAAGTCTGCCGTTCCGTGAGCTATCTATTCAACTTAATGAGCGCCTGAACGTGTACTAAGTGTTACGGGTATCACTATGTCCTTACCTGCGCGCTTAACAACAAAGTCAACAACATCACCCGGTTTATACTTCGACATTTGACCGGTATAGTCATAAATGTTCTTGATCTCAACAGGGCCAAATTTTATTACAATATCCTCGGCTTGAAGACCGGCTTTTTGGGCAGGTGAGTTCGGAGCAATATCAGATATTTTTAAGCCAACTCCATCATAGCCATAATCAGGTGTTCCTCCGACATAGACGGAGAAAGATGATACCTTCTTGGTTGTATCAACGGGCACCAGAGAGAAGGGAATGGTATCAGCTTTTGCTTGAATTTTCTCAATGCTTGAACGGATAAGTTTGAGGGCATCGTTCATGCCTTCATAGTTAACCTTGTCTTTTGTATCGCTCGCTTTATGATAGTCTTTATGTATTCCTGTGAAATAAAAAAGAACAGGAATGTTCTTTCTATAAAATGGCGAGTGATCGCTTGGTCCTACGCCGTCGGGTTTATAGCGCATCTTGAAGTACTGCGTATCAAGCGATGAGAATAACTCTTTCCAATACGGTGAACTTCCCATGCCTTCAACGATGAGGATGCTATCTTTCATGCGTCCTATCATATCCATGTTTATCATGGTCTGTGTTTTCTCTAACGGAAGATATGGATTTTTGGTGTAATAGATGCTTCCGTGTAACCCTTCTTCTTCACCGCTATATGCCATAAAGAGTAAACTGCGTTTAAGCGATGATCTATTTTTCGTAAAATATTCCGCAAGCTCAATGATGCCGGCTGTGCCACTTGCATTGTCATCGGCTCCATAATGAATTGCTTTGCTTGTATCAAGCGCATTATGCCCGCCAAAACCAAGATGGTCATAATGACCACCAACAATAACGACCTCATCCTTTAGATCTTTATCATTACCTTGAAGAAAGCCAATAACATTTGCTGTTTTAGTCTTCTCTTTTTTGGTAGTATCTATTGCACGTTCGGAAAATTCGAAGTGCTGAAGAAAGGTCTTTGCCGAGTCAAGCGGCTCTAAGCCAATACGCTTAAATTCCTTTGCAATGTAGTTAGCGGCTTTCTCACAGCCAATGGTGCCGGAACGTCGCCCTTCGAGTGAGTCGCTGGCAAGAATATCAAGCCGATGCTTTAGATCAGAAACCGTGATCTCTGATGTAGTTTGGGCAAAACTGACGACTGGGAGCAGGTAAAAAGCAAGAAGCAGCAGAGTCTTTCGTGGCATATTTCTTTGAAACTGTTGGGTTAGTATTTTCGTATTTACATAACATACTATTAAAGAAAATGAACTCCATTAATAATCAGTCTTTTGAGTTTTCAGGCGATGCTCTCCAATCGGTAGGGCAAGCGCGTCTTGCATACGTGCGAAAGGTCTATTCCTTTTTCGGACTTGGCTTGCTCATGGCTGCTGCCGGTACGCTCATTTCAATGAATACGAGCATTGTATTCTTAGTAGCCGAGCATCCTATTATTTCCTTGATCGTTATGATAGGTGCTGTCATACTTGCATCTGCAAGTGCGAAACATCCGTCACGTGCACTACCGACGATGCTTCTGTTTACATTTATTAGTGGTGCGACAATTTCACCTACGCTCTATGCAATAGCGAATGGGTATATTGGTACGGGAGTAGGGCTCATCTATAATGCACTATTCTTGACGATACTTATCTTCGGCGGATTGACAGCTTACGTGTTCATCTCGAAGAAAGACTTTAGCTTCATGGGTGCATCGCTCACGGTAGGTCTGTTTATGGTGATAGGCGTATCGATCGTGAACATGTTTGTTGAGTCAAGTACGCTCGATCTTGCGCTATCGGTTATTACGGTGATTCTTTTTAGCGGGTTCGTCCTCTATGATACCTCACGAATTCTCAAAAGATCGCATGAAATCCCGCCGACGCTTGGTGCGTTGAGCCTCTATCTGGACTTCCTTAACATCTTCATGGCATTGCTCAATATCATGGGCGGCAGAAGAGACTAATCGAGAGACTAATAACATCAATTTTCTGTTACAAAACCCACGCCCGCAAGCGTGGGTTTTTGTTTTTATGTCATTCTGAGCGAAGCGAAGAATCCGGGCTTTGTATCTACGAAGAGTCTTGCTTCCTTGATCAAAAGTTAATGACAATACTAAGCTATTTATGGCAGAACTAAAAAATCTTATTCTTTCTCGCGATGGCTTTGTCGCTACCGTTCAGCTTAACCGTCCGGCAGTGCTCAATGCGCTGAACCTCGAAACGATGAACGAGCTTGTCGCTACGCTCGAATCGCTTGATAACGATGACAGCGTCAGAGCTATCGTCCTTGCAGGCAGCGAGAAGGCGTTCGCGGCAGGAGCTGACATTAAAGAGATGGCATCGGCTTCGGCAATTGATATGCTCTACCGAGACCAGTTCACAAAGTGGGACAGGATCCGCAAGATCAAGAAACCGCTCATCGCCGCAGTATCCGGCTTTGCTCTCGGTGGCGGATGCGAACTCATGATGCATTGTGATATTATCATCGCAAGCGAGACAGCTCGTATCGGTCAACCCGAGATCAATATCGGTGTTATGCCCGGTGCCGGCGGCACGCAGCGTCTGACTCGCGCAGTTGGCAAAGGCCTTGCG
>DATDEW010000284.1:0-4492 GCA_036522935.1 Kapaibacterium sp. (SeqCode) | reverse complement strand
GATCACATCTGGGCTGCTCCCTTTACAATATTTCTTGCTGTTATGGGTGTCGTTCAAGCACTCTTCCTTCTCTACAAATTTATCATGGTTCGCAAAAGTGTAGGGATGAATAAAAAAATCACGTATTTTACACTTCTAAGTTTTCTCTTGTTCTATTGTTCGTCGCTTTTCTCGTCGGTTGCCCCGCCGTCACATGCCGCAGTGCTCTTCTTCCCAGTTGTCGCTATCTATTCATTATATGCATACAGTGAGCTGCTGACAAAAGTATGGGTTCAACGGACTGCGATCATCGTATTCATCTCGGCGATCATTATGTATTCTGCGATAGGATGGAAGAACTACCAAACTATCTCGATCTATCAAGATAGAGGACGTGTCGAGCGTGCTCTTGATCAAAAAGAGTATAAGATCGTGGGTGAAAGGCGTTACGACTGATATTTCCCTTACCCTTCTACACTCACAATGCCTCTTCTTTTTCTGACGGCACTTCCTTCAAGAGTTAGGTCTTTTACGTGAGAGTCATTCAAAGTGAAGTTCACATGGACGAATTCACCGCTCTGGACTTTGAGTCGGATAGGAAGCGAATCAATGCGTCCTAAGCCATACGCAGCAATTGCCGAACTCATGCAGCCCGTACCGCAGGCGGCTGTTTCACCTTCTACACCTCGTTCGAAGGTTCTGATGCGTAAATATTTCCCGTCAGCATCTTCTAATACTTGAATGAAATTCGCATTTGCACCGAGTGGATTGAAGTCTTCGTGATTACGTACAGCAGAGCCGTACTTATTAATATCAAAATCTTCTATTGTGTTGCTACGAAGCTGCTCGATCTCATCAAAGAAGATAACGGCATGTTGCGAGCCGAGATCAACGTAGTGGCAATTTACTAACTCGCCTCCAAGAGAAAGCTTGAACTTCAGCTTGATGTGCTTCGGATCGCGGTAATGAACTCGAACCCTGTTCTCCCCTGTCCCTTCGGCAGTAACAACTTCGCTTAAGACTTCGAACGATGTGTTGCGATCTTGTATGATGCCCATATCAAACGCCGCCTGTACGGCGCATCTGGCACCATTGCCGCAAAGCGCACCGAAGGAGCCGTCAGGGTTATAGAAGTTCATCATGAACGGCGCTTTTGCCGAACGGGCAAGGACGATCATACCGTCCGAGCCGATAGGACCTTTACGGTTCGAGACGGTCTGCGCCAGTGCATTAAGCTTTACTTTTCCGAAGACAAGCGGTTGGTTAAATGCGTCAATAATAACGAATTCGTTGCCCGCGCCGGAGTATAATGAGATAGGGATATCTGTCATAGAATTCTATTAACAAAGTCGGTGGAATAACTGTTTGCAAACCGGGAAAAATAGTATTGTTGTGGCAAAACAGAGTTTACCAAGTGCAGCGATCTCACTTGTAGGTCGCGAAGATGACCGTGCTCGTATCATTCGGCTCATCACCGAAGAGAAAGCGCGCATCATTACCATTACCGGACCGGGCGGAGTTGGCAAGACAACTCTTTCGCTCGATGTTGCCCGCGGGCTTGAACAACGTTTCGATGACGGTGCATATTTTGTAGCACTTGATAAACTTGCATCAAGCGAACAAGTCCCGCAAGCGATACGCCAGACACTTGGTATTGAGGGTTCACAGCCGCTTGCTAATACACTAAGTGAACGCGAACTTCTGCTTGTTCTCGATAATCTCGAACACATCATTGATGCGTCATCATTTATCGAAGAGCTTGTAAGAGATATTCCCGAACTTGTTGTTCTGACAACAAGCCGCGAACGAATGAATGTCCTCGGTGAGTATGAATATCCTCTCGCTCCGCTTGGTCTGCCCGATGCAACGGCACAAAATGATACAATTGGTCTTTCACCTGCAGTACAGCTTTTTGTTCGAAATGCAAAGCGCTACCATTCGGCGTTCGTCCCGACAAAAGAGAACATTGCTACGATAGCTGAAATATGCCGCTCACTCGATGGCCTGCCGCTTGCTATCGAACTTGCATGCGCGAGACTGAAAGTATTGTCACTTGAAGACTTAAACAAACGTCTTACATCTTCGATAGAATTACTATCCGGGCAGAACAGAAGTTTACCCGATAGGCAACGTACCATTCGTAACACTATTGAATGGAGCTATGAATTATTGAACGAGAAGGAGCAGGAGTTGCTGCGTCGGCTTGGTATCTTCCGCGCAAGTTTTACGCTCTTCTCGCTTGAAGCAATCTATGAAGGGAAGTCGGATGATCTTCTCGAACTGCTCAGCTCACTTATTGATAAGAGCATCATTTTCCGAGTATCTGCCGAACGCTATTCGATGCTTCATATCATCCGTGAGTTCGCAATCGAGAAACTTGGCGGTGAGCACGAACGTGAAGTACTTACCGAACGTCTTGCCCAATACTATCTTGAAGCGCTTCAAAAGAATATTGCTCATCTGCCCGCTGATGAAGCGAAAAAGCTTCGTCAGCTCGTTGATGATGAATACCCGACGATACGCTCTGTCATCTTCGAGCTTACTCGGACCAAGAAGTATGAACTTGCTGCGCGTCTTGCCTCGAGGATGAGCACATACTGGATAGTCCGGCATTTGAGCCCGGAAGGTATCAGATTCAGCAATGAAATCTATGAACATAAGGATGTACTTTCTCACGAAGTACTTGCGTATTTGCTTGGATGCCTTGGTCAGCTCTACAATGCGCTTGGTAAGACCGAAGAAGGACAATTGGCGTATGAGTCGGCAGCAAAAGAAGCGAAGCTTTCAGACAATACAAAACTTACTGTCTGGATGCTCCAGCGTCTCGGGATACAACTCGCGAACCTGAGCAGATTTGAAGAAGCAAAAAAGATATTCGTCGAAACGAAAGCGCTCAATGATTCGATGGGCGATGAACGTCAGCCGTATATGACAGAGGAGTTAGATGCTGTCATTGCAGCGACAGAGGGCAGACTTCAGGATGCCTTAGGATATTTCGAACCGGTAGTCGAACATATGCGGCATCTCGGCAGAACGCTCGATATGGGGACACGTCTTCGTAATGTCGGGGTTATGAAGCTTGGTCTCGGTGAGTATGATGAAGGCGAGCGCATCATGCGTGAAGCGGGAGCAATAAGCGAAGAACTTGGTGATAGGTCAGGTGTCTTTCAGTACAAAGTACACATTGCCATCTTGTGTCATTACAAGAGAGGTACCTATAAAGACGCGCTTTCTCCGCTTGCCTACTGCATTCGGTATCATGGTGATGCATTTGATGAGAATGCCGCATCGCGGCTTTCACTCTATGCTGCAGAGTCGCTCTTTCATCTTGGGAAATATGAAGAAGCGGCGATGATCTATCACTACGCGCGCAAGCGCGACATGTCGAATTACTTTTCGACTGCATTCGCAGACCCGACCGATCCTGACCTTGGTGAGACATTAAAGAAAAAACTTGGCGTAAATAAATATGATGAGATCGCAAACAAGAATGCACTCCCGAATGCTATTGCCGTTGCAGAGCTTCTTGATGATATAGCAGGTCGAAAGAAAGACGATGCGGGTAATGATCTCTATGACCTCTCTGCTCGCGAGCAAGAGATACTCGGTCTTGTTGCAAAAGGGCATTCCGATAGCGAGATCGCTGACACGCTTTTTATCAGCATCCGCACCGTACAGGCGCACCTTCGCTCCATCTACAGCAAACTCGGAGTAAAGAACCGCACCGCCGCAGTTCACCTGGCGCAAGAGAAGAAGCTGCTCTGAACTATCAAGTTCGGACTATTTATTGCCCTGTAACAATATGCTTCTCTGTAGGTTATTATAAAAGGTTTTGTATATAGATAATCTTGAAGATATTATTAACGCTCATATTTTTGGCTTTAACATCATCGCATGCTATGTGCATGGTTGATACGACTGTTACTTCGTCGAATAGTGATACTGTTTCTTTAAAGCGCCCAATTACTGAAGAGGTAGCAATTTCCCTCCAGTTGTTAGGTGGGTTTGTACTATATGCCGTTGTTCAAGAGCAAATGTCGAGTCTTGTTCTATTTCCGAATGATCCGTATCTAAAACCAGAGATTCCAAGGGCATTGTCAGGGGCAATAGTAAATGGTGCTATTACTTATATAATAGGAGACCTTTGTAAAGGGAAACCTGTAATTTTTTCAAAGGAAGTTTATCCGAGATTTTTAAAAGGTACTTTATTTAGTGCGGGTGGTTTTTTTATTGGGTCAGTGTTATCTTCCACGATTACGTATCATGCATTTAAGAATACGGATCTTGGTTCATTTACTCGTTTCTTGTTGTTATCTATCCCTCCGGTTGTACTATCAACACTTGCATATCAGTTAGCTTTACCTGACGACGATGATGAAAGTACAACTTCCCATAGTCTACTGATTTCCCCTTTTCTTGGCTCGGAATCAATAGGTATGAATTTTCACATGCAGTTTTAGCCCCCATAGGTATAATTACCTAATCCCCTAAAACACTGCTGAATCGGTAGATT
>DATDEW010000283.1:0-7358 GCA_036522935.1 Kapaibacterium sp. (SeqCode) | reverse complement strand
CTGACACTTCCGCTTATCCATGCCCTCTCACAAATGGAGCCGAAAGAAGAGCGACGTATCCGTTCGCTCATCAAAAGCGGCAAGGCATCAGAGAATGAGCGTAAGCTTATTATTGACCTCGTAAAGGCAAAGGGTGGCTTGCAGTATGCGTCTCGAAAGGCGAGAGAGTATTCTGCTTCTGCAAAGGATGCCATTGCACCCCTACCGGACTCTCCTTCAAAAACTGCTCTGATCCAGTTCGCTGATTTTGTTATCGAGCGTGAGAAGTAAACACTTCATTACTGCATCTTCATTTTCCTATCCTCTTCCATTTCTTCTTTCACAAGCTCTGAAATTTTCGGAATAATGATCGCGTCTTTCTTTGACGTAAGGGGCACATCGCTATACCGCTTTCGGTAAAGCTGTGTAAACTCTGCTCCAAAAAAGAGTATAAGCGCTGAATAATTTAGCCACACCAATAGCACAACCAACGACCCTGCGGCACCAAATGCCGAGCTGAATGAACTGCTTCCAAGATAGAGTCCTATCAGGTATTTTCCTCCACTAAAGAGTAGTGATGTCATTATCGCCCCTATCCAAACATACTTCCAATGCAGCAGCACGTCAGGAAGAAATTTGAATATCATTGCAAACAGAAGCGTAGTCACAGCAAAAGACAGAATAATATTCATTATTTCAACTGCCGGCAGTAGGACAGGGAAATTATTCCCCATATACGTATTAAGTATTACAATGAGCGTGCTTAGCATTAATGAAACAAGCAAAAGGAAGCCCATTATTAGCACCATTGAAAATGCGCCGATCCTGAATTTGATAAGTTGTAGGATCGGTTTACCAGGTCGTGGCTCAACACCCCAAATGATGTTTAGTGATTCTTTTAACTCAATAAACACTCCCATCGCACCTAAAAGGATGATCACGATACTAATGATCGTTGCAAATAATCCACTCGTTTCGAACGCAGCACTTTTTATCAATGACTGGACGACCTCTGCCCCACTTTTGCCAACAAGTCCCTCAATTTGGTAGACAATTTCGCCACGCGCAGCTTCTTCACCAAAGATGGATCCGGCGATGGCAATAACGATGAGTAATAATGGTGCAATAGAAAAAAGCGTATAGTAGGATAATGATGCTGTCATTTTAAAGACCTTATCATCGAGCATTTCATTATACGTGGCTCCCAGAAGCGAGAGACCTTCTTTTGCCTTCGAAAATATTTTTTTGTATTCCATAGAGGTTAACCAATCAAATTCTGTGCCAATATATACAAATAAAACCCGTAAGGAATTTCACTAAATAATTTCTGTTATTAGGTCACCATCACTTCGAAAAAAACATATGCTATCATTCTTTCTTCCGCAAAAATGTATCCATTGTGATGCTCCATCCGGCAAGCATGCAAAGAGTGATAGTGACTTGAAGAAATATCTCTGTGCAAATTGCTTCCGACAATTCCAACTCATGTCTCAACCTTCTTCAACTGATATTGAGAATAAGCAACAACTCTTTTCAGGCTTCAACACAGAACTTGTATTTTACACACCTTTCCCCTTCATAGCCGAGGATATTACTCAGTCTATCATCCATCATTTCAAGTATGCTGACATGCCAAACCTTGCGGTAATTACTGGTAGAGAGTTAACGGCTCGATTAACGAAGATGGAGTATGATGTCATTGTCCCCATCCCTCTTCACGGGACGCGTCTTGGCGAGAGAGGATATAATCAATCGGAAAAACTTGCAGAAGGGATATCATCTGTTCTGAATATTCCCATCGCAAAGAAACATCTTGTCAAACGAACAAGACAAACGCCATCTCAAACAGGGCTGACTCTTGAGGAAAGACAGAAGAACATGGAAGGGGCTTTTGCACTGACCGATAAAGGCAAAGAAGCACTGCGAGAGAAGAGAATACTCCTTGTAGATGATGTAATGACAACCGGTGCAACAATGGCAAGTGCAACAGAAGCACTCATAAAAGCAGAGCCAACTAAAGTTGGAATATTGGCATTTACTACTGTAATTGGTGATACTACCTCAGTAAAGTCAATATGATAGTTAAAAATGAATAGTTTATTTCAGTATATCGTCTCTTTCTTCTTATTTGGGCTGAGCACAACTATGTGTTTTGCGCAACTTGACCTTAGTGATCAATCTACGAAAATGTTTCTTATTAGAGGGTACGATTATGAGGGTACCCTTGGGAAACACAGGATCGGAATGTTCATTGGTAATGATGATAAAGGTGGATTAAAAGGACACTACTTCTACCGTAATGATCTGAAGGACAAACGATTTATAGGTCAGATACTTTCTCCTATTGATATTATTCTCTATGAAGTTACTAGTTCGTCGGACACTATCGGAGTGTTCAAGCTTCAAGGAGATAAGAGGTTACCATCAGTTGGTCTTTTGAGCGGCTCCTACACAAATGACAATGGGATCACAGATTCAGTTTATATTTACGGGACTGGAAGCCCTGCAGGTGGTAAAGAACGAAGGTACTATGATGGTTTTGAAGATAATGTACAAGCCTTTTATTACGCTCTTTTGGCTGGAGATAAGGAAACCGTTGCAAAATATATCAACTTCCCACTTCATGTGTATACATCACCGGGGAAAGGGTTTGTTATTAAAAATAAAAAACAATTACTAAAAAAATTTAATACTGTATTTACAAAAGAAAAAGTAGACCTAATTCGAAAACACGTCCCACATGATCTTTGGGTTGGTAGCCAAGGTGTAGAAATGGGCGGTATATGGTTTGATGATGACGCACTAGTATTTTCAGTTGTTCACTAACCAAAAATGAATCAGTGGACCTCTACCAGTCCCCGCCTGCTCCGCCGCCGCCGAAGGAGCCACCACCGCCGCCTGACCAGCCGCCACCTCCCCCTCCAAAACCACCGAAGCCGCCTGAACTTGAACCGCCGCCTCTACCACTGTTATTAAAGAGCATCGACCAGAACAGTCCTTGCAGTATTCCACCCATGCAACCCGAGCCGCTGCCGCCTTTGCTGACAAGTGTTCGGCGTGTACCAGTCCCGAAGAATGCCCTGGCAAGTACAAGTATGACAAAAAAGATAACAACAAATATCATTGCCGAGCCGCCGTCGCGGACTTTCTTCTTTTTGGGTTCTGCCTTGAACTCGCCTGCTGTTGCTTTGATAATAGCATCAACTGTCCCATTGAGTCCGCCGAAATAATCTTGTTTGCGAAGGGCAGGCACAAGTATCTCTCGACCGATATAGCTTGCGGTTGCATCTGTTAGAGTTGGTTCAAGTCCGTAGCCCGGCGCAATAAACCACTTCCTGTCGTCTTTTGCAAGCAGGATAAGTGCACCGTTATTCTTTTTTGCCTGACCTAACTTATTCTCTTGCGCCGCTTCGATAGCAAAATCACTTGCAGGGTAGCCATCGAGCGTTGAGATGATCATAATGGCGATCTGCGTCGAGGTCGAGTCCTCGTTGACACGAAGCTTTGCTTCAAGTGTAGCCTTTTCTTCAGCCGAAAGCGTCCCTGTCCCGTCATAGACAAGACTTGTCAGCTTTGGGATAGGCGGACGGCCGGATGTGGAGAGTTGGGCGGATGCATTTGTCCCTGCAAGGAGAAATGCGATCGCTACTAAGCAGGATAGAATAACGTTTTTCAATGTCAAAAAAGGTTTTCTTGTAAACAATCTAATTGCTAACACAGTCGCATTTTTTTGTGGATAAGAGACGGAACAGAATGCCTCCCTTTTAACCTGTTACAGTACGAAAACTTCCAGCTCTTGTGTCAGACTTCATCCATTTACATAATCATACCTACTATTCGCTTCTTGACGGTGCTTGCAGCGTAAAAGACCTCGTCAAGGCAGCTAAGCAGAACAATATGCCTGCTGTTGCCCTGACAGATCATGGCGTGATGTTCGGCGCGTATGATTTTTACAAGACGGCAAAGGCGGAAGGTATTAAGCCTATCATCGGCTGTGAGGTCTATATCATCACCGATGGTTCGCGATTTGACCGCGCAGCTATCAGCGACCCATCCGGCAAGCGGAAGGTGTATCATCACCTCATCCTGCTCTCGAAAAATCTGACGGGCTATCGCAACCTTATGAAGCTCGTGACCAAGGGGCACACCGAAGGATTTTACTACAAGCCGCGTATTGATACTGATATTCTTCGCGAGCATAGCGAAGGACTTATTGCACTTTCGGCTTGCGCCGGTGGTGTTGTATCGCCATACCTTATAGCCGGTGATTACGATAAGGCAAAACAGGTAGCAGGAGTTTATAAGGATATATTTGATGATGATTTTTATATTGAGATACAGAATCATCATCTCGACGGTGAACAGAAAGTATTAGCATCAGCTCCGAAGTTGGCACGGGAGATGGGCATTCAGCTCATCGCAACCAATGACTGTCACTACATAAAGCCGGAACATGCTATTCCGCATAATGTCTTGATGTATATCAAGGATGCGGATAAGGATTCGCCGCCGGATGTAACGAAGCTAAAGTACGGCACTGCGGAAAACTATTTCCGTTCATCTGATGAGATGAAGAAGCTCTTCAAGGAGTATGACGGAGCAATCGAGAACAGCTTGGCAATAGCAGAGAAGTGCAACCTTGAGCTCCCGAAAGATATCAAGATGCCTGACTTCCCAATTCCGAAGGAATCAGGTGTATCAACGCCGGATGATTACCTCGAGCAGCTTACATGGAAAGGTATTGATAAGCGATATAAGACTGTTGACAGCGAGACCAAAGACCGTGCCCGTTTCGAGCTTGATGTTATCAAGAAGATGGGGTATCCCGGATACTTCCTCAACGTGCAGGATTTTATCGCCGCCGCTCGTGCTGATGGTATCAGCGTAGGTCCCGGTCGCGGCTCGGCAGCTGGCTCGCTTGTTGCATATGCGCTTGGCATCACGAATGTTGACCCGATCAAGTATAATCTTCTCTTCGAGCGATTCTTAAATCCCGAGCGTGTCTCGATGCCCGATATAGACATTGACTTCGCCGACGATAAGCGCGAGAAGGTCATTGAATATGTTCGTCAGCGTTATGGGAAAGAGTCGGTAGCGCAGATCATTACCTTCTCCACACTCTCTGCCAAGGCAGTGCTCAAGGATGTCGGTCGCGTGCTTGGTGTGCCGTTAAATATTGTTGGCGAACTCACCAACTGCATTCCTGTCATCATGGGTCGTGTAACTCCTCTCAAGGAAGCGATGGAGCTTCCGGAGATGAAGGATATACTCAAAAAGTACAACTCCGACGACAGAGTCAAGAAGATGCTTGAGTATTCTCTTGTGCTCGAAGGATTTGCTCGCTCCGCCTCGAAACATGCGGCGGGTGTCGTTATTGCGCCGGGAGATATTTCCAACTACGTCCCGCTTTATAAAGCGCCGAACGTCGAAGAAGCCGTAACACAATTCCCGATGAAGGATATCGAGGATGCAGGTCTTCTGAAGATGGACTTCCTCGGGCTTCGTACGCTTTCTATTATTGATACGACGATTGCACTCATCGAAAAGAATCATGGCATCAAGATAAACATTGACGACATCCCGATGGATGATCCGAAGACGTATGAGCTATTCGGAAGAGGTGATACGCTTGCTGTATTCCAGTTCGATTCGCCTCCGATGCAGAACTACATGAGAGCATTGAAGCCATCGAACATCGAAGATCTATCGTCAATGAATGCTCTCTATCGTCCCGGACCGATGGAGCATATCCCGGAGTTCATCGAACGTAAACATGGCAGAAAAGAAGTTGAGTATCTTCATCCTAAGTTAGAACCGATCCTTAACGAGACGTATGGCGTCATCGTAGTGCAAGAACAGGTAATGCGCGTAGCGCGTGACTTGGCTGGCTTCTCACTTGCAAAAGCTGATGAGATGCGCCGCGCAATGGGTAAGAAAGACCTTGCAAAGATGGAGGCGATGAAAGCTGTCTTCATTTCAGGCTGCATGGAGAACGGTGTAAGTGAAAAGATATCAAAAGAGATATTTGATCGCCTTGCCAAGTTCGCTTCATACGGTTTTAATAAGTCCCACTCTCTTGCCTATTCTGTCATTGCATACCAGACCGCTTACTTAAAGGCGCATTATACGGCGGAGTTTCTCGCTGCTAACATGACGCATGAGATGGGTGCAAGTGATTATGTTGTTCAACTCATTGATGAAGCGAAGAAATTTGACATAAAGACGCTACCGCCTGATGTGAATTCCAGCATCCTATCCTTTACTGCAACAAAGGACGGCATCCGTTTCGGGCTTGCCGGCATTAAGCAGGTCGGCGGCAAAGCTGTTGATGCTATCACAGCAGAACGAGATAAGGACGGACCATTCACATCGCTCTTTGATTTTACATCGCGTCTTGATACTCGTCTCTGCAATAAGAAAGCTATCGAAGCCCTCGTTCAGGCAGGGGCATTTGACTCGACAAAACCAGCAGGGGCATCTATTGCACAGTACCGCTCTGATGTGTTTGCCAACATCGAGAAAGCTCTTAACTACGGCTCATTAAGCTCGAAGGCAAATGAAGACGGGCAGGATAATCTCTTCGGCGGTGCAGCTGATACCGGCTCCATTAAAGAACCACCTCTCTCGCCGAATGAAGCTGTCTGGGGTGAGAAGGAAGTTCTCTCCCGCGAGAAGGCAATGCTTGGCTTCTATGTTTCGGGACATCCTCTCGATCGATATCGAATTGATGTTCTCTCCTTCTCATCGCATAAGACAAATGAACTTGTTGATCTCAAGCAGAACGATACCGTTTTTATTATCGGCGTCATAGTTGGCATCACTCGAAAACTTGATAGAAATGGAAAGGCATTTGCTATTGTCTCGCTCGAAGATTTTAGCGGTAAAATTGACTGTGTTTTTTGGAGTGATAGTTATCAAAAATATCAACATCTTATATTGGATGAACAGCCGATAGCTATTCAGGGCAAGATCAAAAAGGGCGGAATAAACGACGTACCGTCTGTTATTGCAAGTGATGCGTTCGAACTTGCCGGTATTCGCAAGCTGCAGGCAAAAGGTATCGTAATGCGTATAGAGCCCAATGGCAGTGCATCAGGGAGCATCGAGAAATTGCAAAAACTTGTGAAAAAATATCAGGGGAATTGCATCTCATACGTCGTTGTTGAACATCCCACTTCTGCTAAAGACAGGAGATACAAACTCCCCGATCAATACCGTGTCACAGGCGACGAGGCATTTATTGCGGAATTTGAATCACTTTTCGGCAAAAACCGACTTCTTTTCTGCAGATAGCGCTTCAGCTTACCACTGAATCAAAACTAACAATTTTTCGTACATTAGACTATTCATAAAGAAAGGAATAGATTACGTATGTTAAC
>DATDEW010000282.1:0-2116 GCA_036522935.1 Kapaibacterium sp. (SeqCode) | reverse complement strand
ATACCTACGCGGTATATCTTTGCTGCAAATGTGATCAGGAAATAGAACGTTACACCCATCAACAGGAATGAAAGGCCAATCTGCCAGAGTGGTGGTGTCTCGCTAAATATCCTTCCTGTCATTAGTATCGGCGAGAAGAAGGGGATAAGCGAGAGAATAATGCTTGAGGTTGAAGAAGGGGATTCAATGACGGGTGATAATGCGAGAATTGACATCACTACAATAATTGTAATTGGCATTGCAATTGATTGTGCATCGCTAGCTTGTTCAACTGTTGCACCGGCAGTGGCGTAAAGTGTTGCATAAATGAGGAAGCCGCCGAGGAAATAAAATATGAAGTAGACAAAGTTGATTGGTGAAAATGCTGAAAGCCCGCCCATTTGGCTTATCATCATCGGAATCGCACCAAAACTAACTACCCCCATCATTAACGCCCAAGCAGCTACTTGTAGAAATGCAGCAAGTCCTATGCCGAGAATCTTACCTAACAAGAGGTCTCGAGGAGTGAGTGACGAGACGAGTATCTCAATGATACGAGAGCTCTTTTCTTCAATAACACTCTGCATGATGATCGAGCCATAGATAAGGAGCGTTACATAAAGTAACATGCCGGACATATACCCGGCAATAAAACTAAAGCCGTCATCTTTTGCTTCTTCAGAGACAGTAACTTTTACAACATCAATATCAATATTGTCCGATGCTTCCGATACGATCTTTGAGTCTATACCTTTCTCCTGCAGCCGCAGTTGTATCAATATATCTTCATATCGTTTTGATATAACTCTTTGAACAGAGAAGTCGCTTGTGTTGCGAAGTTTAAGAGAGGACTTCGCCTGGTTATTGGTAATTATATCCTTTGGAATAACAAATACACCTTCTATCTTTTTTGCACCGATCAGCTTCTTCGCAGAATCAGTAAGTGCTTCAGCGCTTCCTTGCCCATCCATCAATGAGAATACAATGTCCTTTTGGAAGTTCTTAGAGAATGAATCATTTACAGTATCCTTATTGCTTTCAATAAGCTTTTGAGCTATCAACCCGGTCTCATCAATTATGCAGATGCTCTTCTTCTCATCACTGCTAAGAGTCGCAATAAACATGGGAATAACAGCTGTAGAAGCTAACAGCAACGGTGCAAGCAACGTAAGGATTATATACCCCTTGGAGCGTACCTTCTGTAAAAATTCATGTTTTAGAACAATAAGTATCTTGCTTTGTGACATTGTTGCTTCTTAGTGTTGTTTGACTGCTTCGAGGAATATCTCTTTAAGAGGTGGCTCAATTCGCTCCCAGCGAGTTATCTCGGCTTTATCTGATAGTTTGCGTAGTATCTCGTTGTTTTTCGAATCATCAAGTAACTCGAAGAGCAGTTCGTTATTATGCTTTTCGGCGATACGGATAGGGAATGAGGCAAATTCACTTTCAGAGGGTAGAGTACCTGAAAAGTTTACTTTAATGAAATTCTTGCCGTAGCGTTTCTTGACATCCCGAAGCGTACCGCTCAAGACAATCTTACCTTGATGTATCATTGCGATATCATCGCAGAGTTGTTCAACCTGCTCCATTCTGTGTGAGGAAAGTAGGATAGTCCGCCCTTTCTTTTTCTCTTCCATGATAATATCGTTGATGATCTCTGCATTGATCGGGTCAAGACCCGAAACAGGTTCATCAAGAATTAGTATCTCCGGTTCATGAAGGAGAGTCACGATAAACTGAAGTTTTTGCTGCATGCCCTTGGAAAGCTCATTGGTCTTCTTCTTTGTCCAAGAAGTTATTTCGAAGCGTTCAAGCCAGTAGGCGATATTCTTCTTAAGTGTCGTCTTGTCTAACCCTTTCAATGCACCCAAATACTCTAATTGTGCTACTACGGTAAGCTTTCTGTAAAGCCCTCGTTCTTCAGGCATATAACCGATAATATCCTGATGTTTAGGGGTTTGTGGCTCGCCAAGGATGGTGATAGGGCCGGAATCCGGCATAGTTATGCCATTGAGCATTCGGATGGTTGTAGTCTTACCTGCACCGTTTGGCCCCAAAAGACCAAAAATTGACCCCTTTGGTACTATAAAAGAGACGGAATCTACCGCCTTGACATTCCCGTAGGTTTTAGAGACAG
>DATDEW010000281.1:0-2824 GCA_036522935.1 Kapaibacterium sp. (SeqCode) | reverse complement strand
AGATTATATCGCTCCTTCCTTATTTATAAAGAAGGAGCGATATTGAATTAATATTTGTTATATATTGTGGCACTTTATATACTATTCGCCATATTGAATGTCCCCAACACTGACAAAATGTCATACTGAGTGAAAATTGGTTGGTTTATGGGAGAGGGAAAGTGGTTTGTGTGTAAACTTAGTATGTTGATTTATAAAGGACTTAGCTAGGGAAGTTTGGGGAAATGATGAAGGTTGAATGATGAATGATGAATTTGACAAAATGTCAGTTGGCTTGGTTTGGGCAAAAAAGTGGTAAATAAAAAAGTAGTTTTTGTAACAAAAGCACCTATTTCTTTGTATATTTGTATGAACTCTCTCTCGACGAAATCAAATAATCGAAGGAAAAATAAACATGAACATTCGTGGATTACTACTGACCGGAGCTGTTATTGTGCTTAGCGCTGCAAGCGCTATAGCGCAGTATTCAGTTCAGTCGAGCGTAATCGGATCCGGCGGCGCGCCGATGTCGAATGGTACTTATTCTATGAATGGTACTATCGGCCAGGCAGTCGTTGGAGTAACATCAGGTTCACCGTACGTCGCACTTCAGGGCTTTTGGCATAACGCCGGAACCTTGGGAAGCGTCGATCAGCGTCCTGGTCTTGCAACCGGTTATGAGCTCGAGCAGAACTTCCCGAACCCATTCAACCCGTCAACCGTCATTCGCTTCTCCATACCTGAGCGTGTAAAGGTCACCTTGCGTGTCCTGAACTTGCTTGGTGAGGAAGTAGGCCGTGAGATTGATGGCGAGGTCATGGAGTCGGGTAAGTACGAAGTCAACTTCCAAGCGAAGGGTATTCCGTCGGGTACTTACGTTTACCGTCTTGAAGCAGGAAACTACGTCAAGTCGCGTAAAATGGTACTCACGAAGTAACCTCCGTACTGGTTTCGACGAGAGTATTTAGCTCTTATGACGACCCCCTCAATCCGAGGGGGTTTTATTTTCTAAGGATTTTTTTGCCGCCCCCCGCCTGTTCAATCCCTAGCTTTATCACCTTAAAAAATAAGATCATGAACCGTTTCCTATTGATACTTATTCTGCTTTTTGGCGCAACAGTTTTTACTGCCTGTACCGAAGAGCCCACAAGCCCGACAAATACTACGCCGGGCAAGCTCCTTATTCAACCCACATCGCTTAACGGAGTACTGAATCAGGAATACACCTTCAAGGCAAAGGTCGAGAACGTATCCTTCGGTGATATACGGTTCTTATGGGATTTCGGTGATGGTAACTTCCGCAACTTCTCATCGCAGGAAGTACTCTTCAAGTTTAACTATACCGGATCGTTCTTTGTCAGGGTCAAGGCATACGACTATTTTACAGATGAACTCTTGGGATTTGATTCGATACCTGTGACGATCTCCGGAAGTACATCAAATGTTCAGATAGTACCACCGTCAATAGATAGCGTGATCAATTACTACGACGATGCAAGTTTTCAGATACCTATCACGCTACGCGTGACATCTACTTCAGCCGTATCAAACTCGAAAGTCATTTGGCATTACAGTGATGGTACGAAAAGCGACACCATCGAATCAAGTTTTGAAGTGTACCATGTATTTCAGAAGATCGGTGATTATACCGTCAGGACTGAGGTCTATGAGAAGAACGGTAATTTTGTCGGAGCTGATACAGCAACCGTCAAGCTACGTTTCCCGCCGCTTACGATGAGTATGATTCAATCGAGCAAGCAAGTATCGGTTTTCCTCATGCTTGATAGAACGTCAGTGTTCTTTGATCAACCGGGATTCTATAATCCTTCTGCATACGGCGCAATGCTATCGAACGCGCCTAACAAAACTATCACTTGGACATCAAACAGTCTGGCGATTACCGAAGATGTAGATTCGTCAACATCATTTGGCTCCGCACTTAAAGATAGGAAACTTACTGTCGGATTTAGTACTGATCTAAAGAAGGTCACTACCCTTTCACTATCAGTCCACGATTCAACGCAGTGGCAAGACGGATCGAAGCATGACTATGCCGAGTTCAGCTATACGTTACAGAACATAGAACTGATTGCCATAACAGAGAATGAGATAGTGTACCGAGCGGTCGTACCGACTACTACTATGGTCGCTCCTGACCTACAATACAATAGCAGTCCGCCACATACATCGCAAGCGGGTGATTTCGCTGACCCGATGGGATATATCTATCAGTTCAGCAGCAACCCGGAATTTTCGCAGGCGATTATAGTATTTACCAGATAACTACCTTACCAAGAGTAACTTCCGTATTTTTGTAGGCACATTATGAAAATACGGAAGTTACTCAGAACTCTTGGTCCAGGTCTTATAACAGGTGCATCAGATGACGATCCGTCTGGTATTGCGACCTATTCGCAAGCCGGAGCAAAGTATGGATTCGCTCTGCTCTGGACAATGCCGCTCATCTACCCGCTACTCGTCGCAATTCAAGAGGTCAGTGCACGAATCGGGAGGGTAACCGGAAAGGGATTATCAGCGAATATTCGAGAACACTATAACAAGCAGGTAGCTTTTGTATTTATCTTACTATTGCTTATTGCCAATACGATCAATATCGGAGCAGATATTGGGGCGATAGGTGAAGCACTAACGCTACTCGGAAGTGGCCACTCGTTGCTCTACTCGTTCCTGATAACTCTTGGCACTAGTTTACTTATCATATTCATCCCCTATGCAAAATATGTAAAGATACTTCGGTGGTTAACACTCTCTCTTTTTGCATATATCGCCGTTGCATTTATTGTTGAGGTCGATTGGCTCGAAGCGATACAGAGCATAGTTATCC
>DATDEW010000280.1:0-5222 GCA_036522935.1 Kapaibacterium sp. (SeqCode) | reverse complement strand
AGTCCGCCAATATAGGTACCGATAAGCCCAACTTTTGGAGTGACAAAATGTACGGAGATGAGCCGGTCGGATGTATCTAATCGTTGGAAGGTCCATGTCTTTCCCGAATCAATTGACGCATACACTTCACCGCGCTTACCGACACAGAATGCACGCGAAGGAGTTGCATACGTAAGAGCAGCAAGCCCGTACGTACCTTCTGCAAAGTGTGTCTTCCAGGTGTTGCCGGTATCGTTGGTGAAGAGGATATAGTCATCTGATGCAATGAGTCCGGTGCTTGGTGAGCCAAAGTCAACGCAGGTAAATGGCTTCAGGATGTTCTTTACTTTCGACTCAACTTTCCAGGTCACGCCGTCATCATATGTACGAACGACCGTGCCGCCTTCGCCGACTGCAATGTAGGTATTCGTGTCGATCATTTTCACGGATAAGAGTGTCGCCGCTTGCGGAAGAGGATTCAGATATTCCCACTCGGCGTATGGTACAAATTGTGCGGAGAGGGTACTTGCCACTAAGGACAATAATACGATGATTGTGTGTTTCATCAGTGGAATGCGTTTCATTTCAAGTGCAAAAAAACGTATAGAAATGAAACGCTTAGGGCAGCCGTAAGTTACAACATTCGATTTGACCCCCATAATAGGTTCATGGGCTAAACCCCTAGGCTATCTCCTCCTCCAACTCTGCTTCGGGTGAGGCTATTTAAAGTGTACGGTCACATTCGTTGAATCGGTCGCCAGCTCTTTGTTCGTATAACCATCGATCATTCTCACTGCTACTTTGTATGTTCCTTCTGTCTCAAAATAAACGTCAAAGAGATTGCCTGCTGTGCTCCCCCAAGCTGTAACGCCATTAGTGGTCCATTCGTATTTTAGATAAGCTACTTCTACATTCGTGGTTGATCGAAAGCGGACTCTGTGATCCTCTGATGTGTTCTTAATAAATACTGTATCAAGATCAGCAGGGTATATTGATACGCTCAGTTGTGACTCGGCAACAGTAACAGGCACGCTCTTTGTTGCAAGCAAGGTGTCGGAAAAGGAGTCGTACGCTGATAGTGTAATTGTATAATTACCGGGTTCAGTATAGTAGTAGGAAAATGTCGAGCCAGGTATGCGAACTTTGTCCGTCGTGACGCCATTGCCATAATCAGCTGCTATCTTTACTTGATCTTCGAACGGGAAATTAGCGACACGATATTTAAGATCGAAACTTTCATAATGACCAACATTGATACTGTTCGGCAATACCTCAAGATAAGGTTTACCGTCATTCGTGGAGGGTGCGGTGCTATCTTCACTGCATGAAGAAAGTAAGAAGAGTGGGAGAAGCAGAGCTGCGATATATTTCATTACAAGTATTCGTTGTAAAAGCGATGCTTATAAAACTCTGAAAAGACAGATTTGTTACAAGCATTGTAGGTCATATATTTATCGCTACTAAGAAGTCGTTGCAGTTGGATCTCTCTGCGTCCTCTGCGGTTGGTCTTTGAAGACTTTAACCGCACAGATGCAAAGAGCGCAGAGGGGGACGCGGAGAGAGTTGCAGCCCATGAATTCATTCATGAGCGATGCATCAATTCGTAATTGTTGCGATCGATGTTCCTACCCCTACTATCGTATCAGCAAACACATCTCTTGCAGTGACTGATACTCTATATACTCCCGGGGTTTTGAACTGATGAGTTAGGTCAAGATTCCAGTATGAGGTCTTACCCATTTGTATTGTATCACCTTCACCGAAATACCAATCAAATCGAAGTTCGTCTTGATTAAACTCATTAACTCTTGCCCAAAAAGTATATCCTATGCCTACTGTGCCGGTAAGCGAAGAGGGACTTATTTGCACCCATGGCTTTTTAGTCGTTGAACTACTGCCATCAGATACTGAATCTTCGCTGCATGAAGAGAGCATGATTAGTGATGCGAAAAGTACGAGAATGAGTTTCATACGGGTATATGTAGTGAAAATGATAAAGATATAAACCCGCAAATTATAGATTTGTTGCACTGCCGAAGGGCGATATATTTATCGCTACGAAGAAGTCATTGCAAGTGGATCTCTCTGCGTCCTCTGCGCCTCTGCGGTTAGATTCTTAAGATTAACCGCAGAGATGCAGAGAGCGCAAAGGGGGACGCGGAGAGTTTACGCCATCTCCTCCACCAGCTCCGCTTCTGTTGCGGCTTGCATGGTTGGTTCTTGGTGTTCGCGGTGGGCTTCGTTCACGTTGCGGTTGATGTAGTACATCATGCCTATCATCGTTGCCATCGTCGAGACAACGACAAAGCCGAGCGTATCATAATTGAGTATCATCCCTGATGCCGTCTGCCCGACGATCTGACCTGCGACGACGGTTGCGATACCGCCTGATATTTGCATCGTCGCGGAGTTAATGCTCATGAATGCACCGCGGTCTTGCGGTGCGGGGATAGCAGTCATGAGCGCAGATGCAGGTATCATGCGCGTTGTGATGGATGCGAAAAGGAAAATGCTGACGATAGATACAAGCCAGAACGGCGTCACGCCGAGATTTGTATAGATAACAACAGCAGCCATCGCCATGATACTACCGATGATGAACATTTTGTATTTACCTATCTTATCGCTGTACTTTCCGGCAAGCGGTCCGACAACGATAGAGAATACGCCTGTGAGTAAATACAACATCGGAAGTTCATCGAGCGAGAGGCCGAGGTTATGTGTGCCGAATGCACTGCCGAACGGCATCAGCATAAATCCGCCTGATGCAAGAAAACTCATCGTCAGAAAACCGAAGAGGTATCTCGGTTTTGAAATTGTTGTAACCAGATGATGAAACGCATTGCGGTCAGGATGCAGACCGAGATGACCTGTGACAGGTTTCATCTTCACAAGCATCACGACGCCGATAGCAGCGCCGACTATTGCTATCATCCAAAAGCTTGCATGCCAACCGTACGCATTCGCAAGAAGCAGACCGATAGGGATGCCGAGCACCTGACTTGCGGAGAATGACATCTGCACAAAGCCCATCACTCTGCCGCGCACTTCCATTTTGAAAAGATCGGTGATGATAGCAAAGATGATCGAGCCGATAACGCCGCCGAAAAGTCCGGTAAGGATACGCGCAGCAAGGAGGTATTCGAATGTCGGAGCAATAGCGCAGAACACCGTACCAAGTAAGAAGCCCGTATAGAAGAACATCAAGAGTTTCTTGCGGTCGAACTTATCAGCGAATCCCGCCGCAAGCAAGCCCGACGCTCCGGCGCTGAATGCATACGACGAAACAACCAAGCTGAACTTCGTCGGCGTGATGTTGAGCGTCTCCATGAGTATCACACCAAGCGGAGCCATGACCATGAAGTCAAGAATGATAGTGAACTGGAGGATAGAGAGTATCGCTATCATGAAGACCTGATAGCGCGTAAATATCTTTGACTTCTCTGACATAGATGAGGGAAGTGTATTAATAGTAGTAGTAGCGGATTAGAACGAATTTTCAGAAGAAAAAGTAGAAGAGAAAATTTTTTTTTTACCACAAAGGCACGAAGGCACAAAGGCACAAAGATCACGAAGGAGGAATACTTAGGCTAATTCAGGAACATTCTCATCTTCATATTTTTCGATGAGAGTGCCGACAAGCTCCATCAGCGAGGCGAGGTGGTGGTTCTCATCTTCGCCGACTTCATCAGTTAGGTCATCTAAGAACTCAACAAGCCGACGGTATTCAGTTTCGCTGTGAGGCACGGAGATAAACGGAGAAAGCGGCTTCCATGCCGTCTCTATTTGGCTATATGGTATCATTGCTGCTCCTTCCATTTGTTTTCGTCATATTCACTATGAGTAAGAACATCCCGAATGTAAATACGTTTCCGGTTGTAATGAAGTGCCGCCACAAGGCGCACCTTATTCCCACCGATGTTGAATACAGTGAGTTTTCCAACTTTATCAGCGCTCGGAAAATATGACCGAAGCCCTGCAAAATTCGCAACTTCCAATGACTTCATGGTTTTGTACCACGAAGCAAGGGCACTCCGCGTATCCGGATGAATATCAGCAAAATCATTTAACTTCTTCCGAGAAATTACGTGCATTACTCTTAGTGCGAAGGGATGCCATTAATAGATATTCCTTGCTTCAAAAATACAAAGATTATTCATGTACTCCGCAAATTCTTATCCGCAAGCTGAGCCACGAAGTACCGCCGAAATCATTCATGTCGTATTACAGAAAGATAGACATCCCTAATAGTATCCCAAAATGACTAATGGAAATATCTACACTTTCATTTGATTCGCCGGCCCAATAAAACGGGGCGTACGTATATTGTTGTACTCTATAGTTCAGCTCTGTTTTGATAGCGGCATTGCTGCCGACTATCCATTTTGCCCCTACGCCGGTATTGATACATTGTACGAATTCATTAATATCCTCCGCGCCATTGGCTGAAGCTGCTGTGCCTGCAAAGTATGTTGTCGTCATATCGCCGATACCATAGCCGGCTTTGATATACGGGCGGAATGACTCTTTTGTTCGAAAAGTATAGGCGACATTCAAAAGCAGTTGGTAGTTTGCTGCCTGGTTATTTCCATAAAACTTAACAAGTGCTATGAATTCCGGTTCGAGCGATAGCCCGTCATATATATAGTAGGCCGGTGATACAGAGAAGCTTAAAGTGGTAATATCATCAGTAGGGTACCCGTTTTCAACAGATTCACTACTGAATGACCCAACAAGGCTAAGCTCCCATGACTTCTTCCTGAAGAGAGTCTTCTTACTGCTTGATGAATCAGTAGTAGTTTGAGCATTTGCTGTTATAGAAGAAAAGAGTAAGAGGGAAAGGATAAGCTTTTTCATGCGTATGGTAATTAGTGAAGAGATTCACTCTACCAACCAATAGATCACACAATGTATTATAGAGTGCGGAGGGCATAAATCTATCTCTATACTAAGTGTGCTCTCGAATCTCTCTGCGTCCTCTGCGCCACTGCGGTTAGATTCTTAAGTTTAACCGCAGAGACGCAAAGAGCGCAGTCGGGGACGAGGAGAAAGTTGTAACTATGAAATCCACTTTAGTGGATGCCGACATATTAGCCCATGAATTTATTCATGGGTGATGGTTCTACTACAGAAAGATCGACATTCCCAGAAGTAATCCGAACTGACGTATCATGACAGTTTCATCATTATAGGATTCGCTGTTAGATGAGTCATCATAAATATACCGTTTGTATGAATACTGT
>DATDEW010000279.1:0-3479 GCA_036522935.1 Kapaibacterium sp. (SeqCode) | reverse complement strand
TTAACGCTCGGTACCCCAAACGAACTCGGTGTTCCGGGATTAGCCCTGAAATAACCCCTACGACCATGACACTTTTTGAAAAAATCATCGCCCGCGAGATACCGGCAGATATCGTCTATGAGACTGATGAGATCATTGCTTTCCGGGATATCACACCAAAAGCCCCTACCCATATCCTGATCGTCCCTAAAAAACCGGTAGCAACGATAAATGACCTATCAGAAGAGGACGCGCATCTTATTGGGAAAATTACACTTGCGGCGAAGGAAATAGCCAAGCAAGAAAAAATAGAAGAAAATGGCTATCGGCTCGTTTTTAATTGTAATAAAGACGGTGGTCAAAGTGTCTATCATATACACTGCCATCTTTTGGGTGGCAGGCAGATGGAGTGGCCTCCGGGTTAAACCGAACTACTCTTTGTGCGTCAGATGTTATAAATACGCAACGAAAACAAGGCTTTTTACACATTTCCAAAGGGAATTCGCCTATCGGTTCATTTCTACAGTATAGAAACCTCGGCTTACGGTACCTATAATAGGGGCAAAATCCGTCTCCGGTGTTACAATATCATAGGTAAAGCGTTTATAGATTATCGGCTCATGTAATCCGGAGCCGTCACTAACGCGTATTACGTAGAATGAAAACGATACATATCACATCCCGTCTTTGGAAATGCGGAAAGCTTCCCGGCTTCTTCCTCATCTTCCTCGTATTGTCTTTCGCGAATGGCCTTCGCGCACAGGCGAACCCGTACGGCAAACGCTACTACGAGGTGCTCTCATCATCAGCATCTGAACTTCTTGTTTCTATTACCCCTGAATATAAAGAACGAACAGTTACTGATAACAAAACAGGTGAAGAGTATACGCAGATCGATCTGACCGGCGGTACGCTCGATGAACTGACTCAAGGTGAACCTGCACTTGAATGGCTTAGACTTCCGATATTGCTCCCATCAAATAAGGCTCCGAAAGTAGAAGTAGTAGAGGCAGAAATAGAAAACATTGGCGTTTCGATCGCACCTGTTCCGAGCTACATATCAAAGCAGAAACAGTTCGTTGAAGTATTTGAAAAGAGTGATTCATACCTTTTGGTAAATACTATTAATAACAATACTTTTGCAAGCGTAAGGACCCAAGGCACATTCCGGACATCATATTCCGGTGACTTAGTCGTTACACCAATGCGTTACGATGCCAAAGCAAAGGTGCTTTCAAGGGTGAATAAGTTAGTACTTCGCATTACGTATGAACGTATTGCTTCGCAAGTAAAGAAGGTATCAACGGTAGAAGCAAGTTTCTTCAAAAGCGGTTTTGTTAATGGTAATGTGAGTGAGTTCTATCATAGTGCCATCTCGAAGGTAGCCCCATCTCTCCCATCGCATATTGCATACAAGGGAACACCACAAGCCGGCGAGACGTGGATCGCTGTTAAAACTACTGACGAAGGGGTGTATCGTGTTACATCCGGCAACTTGCAGCAGTATGGCATCTCCAGTGTTGACGCTTCGACCATTTCACTTTATGGCTTCGGCGGAATGCCCTTACCTGAAAAAGCCGATAGCATGACAGGTGAGTTTCAGGAAGTAGCAATAGATGTTCGTACCGATGGCTCCGGTAATTTCCAAGAACTTCGCTTTTTTGCGCCCGGCACTACGACATGGGGATACCGTTCGGAGTTTACTAATGGTGGTAAAATATTTAATCTCTATCATGAAAGAAATCCTTATTCTGCAAATGGGATGTTCTATCTAAAGGTGGGTGGGGCAGCAAAGGGGAAGCGGATGGCGACACAGCCTGATGTCATTAATAGTACACCCAAAGTAAAGAATAAAGTATTTACATCATACGTTTATGAGAAGGAAGAACGGTTCGAGATCCCCAACATCTCCCGAGAATTCTTGGGTGAAGTCATACCGCTTGGCAGAGATGTAACGGTCTCTATTTCATCTCTTCCCGGATATACACCCGATTCGGTACTTATACGGCCTGCAGTTGATGCAAAGACATGCGAAGCAAGCACAATTAGTGTAAAGGTCAATAATTCATCACTCGGCATAGTTGCACCTCCGTCAGTATTTTGCTCTGCAGAAACTCCTGCATATCTTACACGCGACTGGGGCACTGCTTTTGCATTGCCATCAACGATTGGAATGCCACAAAATTTTGCATTCCAGGCAACAAGCAATGATAAGTCTTCAAAGTATTGGTTGAACTTCATTGAGATATTCTATCTTCGCAAAGCAGAGTTGAATGAAGGTCAAGTACCATTCATGCTGTTCTCCGACACCTCTACTTATCGGTTTACTTTCTCAAATGCTGCAACAGGAGAGATATGGGATATCTCTGACCACAAAAATATAAACCGCATTGCAGAGGCAAGCGGTGCTTCGATGAGTGCTGATATTGTAGGTAAAGGAGAAGTTCTTCGACGCTTTATCACATTTAGCGATGGTAACCTCAAGTCTCCGGAGCTTTCAACGCTTTCTCCGATGAAACTTCGTCCCGGTATTTGTCAGACAGGCGCTCAAGACATTATTATTACCACCGAAGCATTCTTAGGGCAGGCGCAGAAACTTGCTGCCATACGCGAACGAGGCGGACAGGCAACAAACCCGCTAACTACAGCTATCGTAACCGTAGAAGATATTTATCGTGAGTTTGGTTACGGTGCCAAAGATGTAACTGCCATCCGTGATTTCTTAGCATATACCTTCCGCTCTACAATAAAGAATAGTAGTACTGTGCCACTTTTTGCTACCCTATTTGGTAATGGCCATGCTGATTACATGAACCGTGTAGTGCAGATTGAGCAGCGTGTGCCGGTTTATGAGACCAATGATTGGGCATCGGTTACACTCATGCGTAAGGACTATCCTGATCCTGTACCCGACGATGTATATTTTGTTAGACTAACCGCTACGACCGGGTTTAAACTTGATATTGCGATCGGTAGAATAACAGTGCAGAGCGAAGAAGATGCAGAAAATTTCGTTCGTAAAACAGAAAAGTATGAGACATCAAGTGATCCCGGTTCATGGCGAGCAAGAACTGTATTTGTTACTGATGACAGGTACTATACTGATATTAAACGTTCTGACCCGATTAACCATTTAACTGATTCTGAGCGAGAGATAGAAGAAGTTGATCCCCGTTTGTTAATTGATAAGCTCTATAGCCATGTCTATCCTCATACAACAATATCCGGAGGTCAACGTCGCAAACCCGAATTTGAAAAGCAGATCGTAGATGCGTTTAATTCTGGTGCTGTTCTCATCTCGTATGCCGGTCATGGCAATCCGAATGTATGGACGAATGAATCGGTCTTGAATGTTCCCTCGACTATTAATAAGCTTTCAAATTTCAATCGGCTTGCTTTCACTACGACAGCAACCTGTGATTTCTCAGAGTTCGATAATTGCAATAATCCTATTTCCGGTGGTGTCCAGACGCTTACAAAGCCGGATGGTGGCTGCATCG
>DATDEW010000278.1:0-4508 GCA_036522935.1 Kapaibacterium sp. (SeqCode) | reverse complement strand
CGATCGAGTTATCTACGATCTCATAAACGAGGTGATGAAGTCCGCGCGGACCAACATCGCCGATATACATAGCAGGGCGTTTACGAACGGCTTCAAGCCCTTTAAGAATTTGAATATCTTGCGCGCCGTACTCTTGAGTTTTTGCCATCTGAACGGTTTATAAACCTATTGAAAAATAACGACTTACGAGGGGGTAAGTTTGAGTATATTATAACACGTTTTTTGGGTGGAAGGTTTGGGAAAATATGGGGGTTTTTTCAGCGGTCATCTCAAATAAGCAATGTCACTTTTCTTCGAAGCCGGGCATATTATTTCCCACACTCAACGAGTTTCAATAGTATCTTACTGCTAAAATCCAATGATCCTTTATTTGCAAAGATCACAAGACCATCCTTTTCTTGCACGTTACCATATCCTTCAACGAGATCATTGCCTTTTTTTAGGAATGCAACTTCCCTTGTGGATTCCACTGCTTCGGATGTAAAAGTATAGATCGCAAAAAGTGTGTCCCCAGTCATTACGCCGATAAGAGTGCCTTTGCTCTGATCTTTTTGAAAGTACTTGTATGATAGATCACCCATCACTTCATTACCCTCAAAAGTAAGCTTCAAAGATACCGTATCCTTATCGGTGGCATACGAGTAGCATTGTGTAGTATTCACCGACGCGGGTTGCTGTTCGGGAGTTTGCTTCGGCTCGTTCTTGCACGAAGATAGAATGCTGATACAAGCGACGAGGCCTAAGAATGTTCTTTTCATGTTGTTCATTGTTGGGAGGAAAAATTCGGCTTCTAATCTCTCTCGTCCGGAGGTGAAGCACTTAGCTGGTCGGAGGTCAGCTCGATCTTCTTGCCCGATACGGGATCCGAGACGACGGGTGACCCATCCTTCAACTCCTTATACGGCGTATCAACTTCAACGCGTTTGCCGAAGCTCGGATGCTTCTTATCAATACAATAAAGTTTTTGTCCTGCATAATAGCTCATGATGTTTCCCTTTCTACTTATAGGGTATCGTCAACGTGAACGTACCACCATAAAATATCTTGATTTCTGTCGTGAATAGCGCCTCGCCCGTATCTTCATCTGCTACATGCACCATGTTACCTGTCTTGCCCGGGCGAAATGGATATGATTCTGATCCTCCCGCATTCACGACAAACGACGGATGTCCGTCTTCCAGATACAGAGTCACCCGAAACCTGTTATGTTTTCCTATCCAAAGCACATCAGGCTTTACGGTAAGGGTAGCATCATCTACATTGAAATTTATGGTCTTTTGCTGCCCTGCTTCAACAGTAGCTGTTGTTGACCAGCTTCCTGTCTGGCAGCCATGTGCAACACCTGTGACTGAATAACTACCCGGATCAACGTTAGCGTATGCTTCCGCAGCAAGTGCTCCCTTCCCTAATGTCGTAGCACCGCCGCTACCGATGGTAACATCAACGGTCTCTTCAGTAGCATATTTGCCGATAAGCTTTACGATGATCTTTGTAGCATGCGGGTCGCTCGAGTCGGATGTGAACTTATTGGGATCACAGCCCATGCTAATAAATGCAAGCGTTAGGATAGCAAGTAGTATCTTCATAGCAATGTAGTAGGTATATGCCTTGTTACGAATTCACTCATAGACTGTTCGGTTTCGTTAAACGTTATTTATACGGTATCGTCAATGTGAGTTTATCCTGATAAAAAAAATCACGAGTAAAAAGGTCTACAACAGGACCTCCATACTTTTCTTGGTATACCGCTACCCTCATCCCTGCTTCAGGGCGAAACGATATTGAACCATCAAGTCCCGGACCTACAAAGAAACTATACTCTCCAAATTTACCTGTAACGATCACCTCAAACTTATTTACCGTACCTGCCCAAAGAATATCCGGCTTCGCAATAAGCGTTGCTTTGTCACACGGCATATTGATGGTCTTTGATTCACCCTCTTTGACCTCCGTCGTATGTGACCATGTACCCTTCAATACTTGAGCCGTTGCAAAGATAGTATGAGTGCCAGGGTCTACAGTAGCATATGCTGGTGTTTTAAAGTCGACGGGTGTTATGCCTCCGCCATCAATGGATACATCGGCCACTTCCTCTAGCTTATACTCGCCTGTTAAATTAACTGTGATCTTAGTTTCGTGAACAGGTGAACTCGGATCCGTATTCTTCTTGAAACAGTCGGCTGATGTGAGCGACATCAATACGATCGATAGATATATGAGTGAGCGTACCTTCATAGAGATGTGGTAGATGTGATAGGTTTTCAACTCAAAACGCATGTTTTGAGTTCGTCCTTATCGTTTACGATCCCTTAGTCGTTCTTTTTGAATGCTATCAAGAGCATCACGAAACCGACATAGAGCGAAGCACCGCGTATCCAGCTTAGGTATTGCCATCTCTGCCCACGTTCGAGCCACTCCGATGCGGGTACTGATGACATACTGCTATTTGCAAATTCCATTAATTCAGGTAAGAAGAACGCAGCCGTTGCAATGATAGCTACTGCGTAGATACCCATCGTAATGAGAATATACTTACGCCGTGCGGTAAGCTTCCAGTTGAAGATAAGGGTTGCGATGATAGAGACGATCGCTAACGGGTGAATGAACATCCAAAAATTCTCATCATGCAATCCGAAAGGTCCGTTAATAAGTGCTGTTGATTCCGGTAAGTGCGAGAGATACGGCGGGAAGTACACTACATGCGAATACATAACTCCGCCGATGAGCGTCCCCCAACAAATGAGAGTAATAAAGAGTAAGAGTTCTTTTGCTCGTCCCATGGTACTATATGTTTGGTGAAAGATAGTATAATGACTCGTAAATGTAACATTCTACATTATGTGGATGGTTCTTAAAACTCATACCGCAAACCTATCACCGGAATAATAGGTACATCATAGTTATATCTTACTTCATCGTAATATGAATCGTAGTAGTCGTACATTACATTGTCTATATTAAGTGCATTAAGAATTGATGCATAGATAGTAAAGCGCGAGGCATCCCAGTTGAATTGGAATTCTACATTGATATCTAACCTGACATACGGGTCTTTGCGCTGGCCATAGGCATTTGCTTCATCACGAACGGTACGCCCCGCTTCTCGAGATGCTTCGAGGTCGATCGGCGTCTGTGCACCGCCGCCGGCAATAGTAAACTTTTCACTTAACGTAAACGTCGATGAATTCGAAAGCGGGAAATCATAACCGCCGAGAATATTGAGTATGTACTGATTATCAAATGAACCGAAGTGCCAGATGCCGTCAGAGCCGGCGAACTCCTGACGAACATACGACGCTGTCGTCGTTATATAATACCCATCATTATAATGTTTGAAGAGCGATAGCTCAGCGCCATACGTGCGCCCTTCGCCTGCATTGATAAGATCGTAGTAGTTAATATGCTCTGCAAATCCTTCATTGAGGAATGAGTAACTATCCATCGTTGATCCGTGGATAGGCACATCACTGTAACGCTTTTCATACGCCTCTGCCTTTATCATGATATCCGATGAAGGCCGGTACGTATATCCGAGCACGAAATGCTCCGCCTGCGCAAACTCGATCGGTTCTGGCTGACGGTGAATGCCGTAAGCAACAGCGAACGTATGCTCATCAAGCGGCGACCATGCAAGCGAGGCGCGCGGCTCCAGAGAGTTGCTCTTGTTATAGTCTATCCACTGGCTGAAGAGGCCTGTATTAAGAACAAGCCGCGGGACGATGCGCCAATTCCAGTTCAGATAGGTGTAATATGCATCTGAATTTTCAGAGTAGTTTTCGAAGTCGCCCGGGAGTAAACTAAAGACCACATGCTGTGCGGAGACTCCTAATGTAAGCGCATGATCACTCGTCGGCAAATAACTCACTTCGGCTTTTGCCGTAGTAAACTCAGTTGATGTTTCTTCATAATTACCACCGCCGTACGCTTCGGTGTATCTGTTCTTAACATAGTTCACCCATACGTGACTGATGAACTGCTCCGAATATAAATGCTGCCAGTCCAATCCACCGACAAGTATACCTGTACCTTGCGCGATCTCTTCATTGACCGTATTCTCGGAGTTGATACGCGCATCGCCCCATATTCCTGTTGCACTCAGTTTATCGTTACCGCCAAGCTTGAAGTTGAGCTTCAGCATTGCATCATCGAAATCGGGAAGTTCTTCAAAGTCAAGAATGCCGAACTCGCGCAACAAGCCAAGCGTCGAGTGACGATAGCTTGCGATCACGGAGCTTCCTTCAAGTCCGGGTATTGGCGCTTCGGCAACTGCTTCGCTGCCAATGACGCTTAGCTGCAATGTACCTTCGACTCGTTCGGTGTTTCCGTCGCGTGTATGCATATCGAACACTGCTGACATTCGCGTGCCGTACTCGGCAGGAAATGCACCCGTGAGGAAATCACTGTTGCCGAGCATTGCGGAGTTGATGGCGCTGATAAGTCCGCCGCTCGAGCCGTTCTTGCCGAAGTGATTCGGGTTCGGAATATCAATGCCGTCAAGACGCCAGAGC
>DATDEW010000277.1:0-2635 GCA_036522935.1 Kapaibacterium sp. (SeqCode) | reverse complement strand
ATGGATGAACCTACTAATGCTTCCAAGCGGAAGACCTTTTTAAGTCCCGAAATTCTTGAAGAGCTTATCAATTACTGCGTTGAGAACGATAAGTTTGAGGAAGCGCTCCATTTTGCAGAAGTCCTTACCGAACATGCGCCGTTCAGCTCCGATGCATGGCATCAACGTGCAATGCTCGAGGCACATCACCTCAAGTTTGATGAAGCACTTGTTTCCTATGGTCGTGCAATAAGTTTAGATCCTCTTGATATTGAGATACTCATTAACTACGGTATTACTCTTGAAGCTTTAGGTCGTACCGACGAGTCGCTTGCTATCAATGAACGAGTTTTAGCCATTGACCCAACCAATGGGGAAGCCCTTTTCAGCAAGGCTTCATGCTATGAGAAGATGGAGCACTTCAATGAAGCCATTCCACTCTTCCGCTATCTTACGGATAAAGCAGAATTTGCAAAAGATGCGTACTACGAGCTTGGCTTCTGCTATGATTCGCTTGATGATTTTACATCTGCGATAGAAGCATACGAACAGCATCTTGATCTTGACCCATATAACTATAACGGGTGGTATAACCTTGGTATAGTTTATAACAGAATGGGAATGTTCCATAAAGCCATCTCAAGCTATGAGATGTCCCTTGCGATCAAAGAAGACTTTGCGTCGGCATGGTATAATCGCGGTAATGCCTATGCTAATCTTGGTAAACTTACCGAAGCGGTTGAGTCATACAAGGAATGCTTGAAGTACGAGGCAGAAGACGTCAGTGCATGGCATAACCTTGCTAATGCCTACGAGGAGATGTCGCGTGAGCGTGATGCTATCCGATGCTTTACCCAGGCGATCAAATTTGACCCCCGTCATAGCGAAAGCTACTTTGGCCGCGGCTCATGTTACGACTCGCTTGGCCATCCGCGTAAAGCATTGGAGGATTACGATAGGGCATTAGCGATCAAGAGTCGTTACCCAGAACTTTGGTATGCTAAGGCAGATGCCCTCTACAACTTAGGCCGCTTCGATGAAGCACTGCTTGCGTATCGCGTCGTTCTAGAACAATCTCCCCGTGACTTCGAAGCGTGGTTTGATTACGCCGAGACACTTCTTGATGTCCATAAGCCGGCTGAAGCAGCAAAGGCGCTTGAGGTTTCTATTGAGATCGAAGGCAACTGGGCTGATTCACACTACGGTAGGGCAAAAGCACTCTACATCATGGAGGAGCATCTTGAGTCTGCCGTCGAGCTGCTTATCACATTCCGCCTTGATGAATCAAAGCGTCAGCTTTTTGAGACAGAATTCCCGCAGCTTGCAGGACTTGAATCTTTCCGTGTTATCGAGGAGATAGTCAGTGCTCCGCCAACACCAGAGGAAGAGAAGAAATAACCACACCGAAGATTCGTAATCAATGGCTCACGAAGTACTAACTTCGTGAGCCATTTGATTTATGCTCTAATTACTTGTTCATAATAATGAACTCCACACGGCGGTTCTCGGCTCTGCCGTCTTCGGTGTCGTTCGTGGAGACAGGCATTGTCTCGCCATACCCTTTTGCGGTCAGACGTGAACGGTCAACGCCGTTGCGGACGAGGTAGTCAACAACAGAGTTCGCGCGTTTGCCCGAAAGCTCCATGTTGTAGTTATCATCACCGGTGTTGTCGGTATGACCTGCGATCTCGACCTGATAGTTCGGATTCGCCTTCAAGAACTTCGATACGCGCTGGAGTTCAGGAAGTGATGACTTTGATAGCTCCGCCTTATCAGTCTCAAAGAAGACAAGCAGGCGAACCTTATTCTGGCTCTTATCAAGATAGACATCACGGATACCTTTTACTAAGCGGCCATATTCATCAAGTTCGATGTAGTTCGTAGAGAAAAGATAGCCGTCTTTTTCGGCAGTAATGGAGTATCTGCCCGGGGTCTCAAGAAGTACGTCATAATCTCCTTTGCTTCCGGTTGTTTCTGTCTTGACGACCTCATTTGTTGCAAGGTCAATGACCGTGATCTCTACATCATCGATGGGTTCATTGGTCTTGCGATCTCTTACTGTTCCTTCGAAGTTTATCTCATCGGTTTTCTTTGGTGTGTTATCAACCGGTTTGCCTTCAGTTGGTTTCGCATTACCTCCCCAAGGGAATTTCAAGCCGATAGAAAGCTGCGCATACCACAGCTTTGGAGTAGTAACACCGTCTTCGGAAAATGAGGCTTGTCCCTCGCCTGCAAATATATCCTGTTGGTCGTGCGGTGGGGTATACGTATCATTGTATAGGTCGGTCAGCGGTATAGATACCATGAGCTCCGGGGTCAGCATCCAGCCGTCGTTACCGATCGGGATGAACGTACCAACACCAAGCTTTGGTCCGACGTAGAAAGTCTTATAAAGAGTATTTGCTTCCTGCTCTTCGATAGCCAATGATGTTTCTCCGGTACGGATGCCGGAGCCATTCTCAATATACTGACAATCATTATCAGAGCTAAGTATTGCCTGAGCAAGGAATATGGAGTTGCTTGTCATACCCATGAAGCCAAGACCTGCGAAGCCGTACCATGTTTCTGGATTAAATTGATATCGTACGAGAATGTCGCCTCCGAGATTGCCCCAATGCTGTTCGATAGTGTTCTCGATCTCAGCTGTACCTTGCAG